>NZ_JBFTND010000322.1:0-5259 GCF_056397305.1 Cupriavidus sp. 05N40 | reverse complement strand
GGCTGAGGCGGCACCGTCGCCGGTACCTCAGTCCGAAGGGAAGTCCGCTGTCGAAACTGCACCAGCAACAGCAGCGGCAGCACCGCAACCGGCACCGCAGGCACCGACAGCACAGCCGGAAGCATCGACGCCCGCAATTGCAGCCAGCTTTGACTGCGGGAAGGCGTCGTCCAAGATCGAGAAGCTGATCTGTTCGACCCCGGAAACCGCCGACGCTGACCGGCGCCTTGCAGCCGCATACGCCGCCGCCAAGTCGAAATCCGCCGATCCAAGTGCGGCCAAGGCCGATCAGGTGGCATGGATCAAGCAGCAACGCAATGCCTGCGGTGATGCGGCCTGTCTTCTGAAGACGACCGAAGCCCGCATCCAAGCCCTGTCCACGATGTGACGCCGTTCCAAGACTAGACCCGACCGCCGTTCATCGGCGGTTCTTCATTATTCGACCACTGACAACCGGAGAAGTCTATGAAAGCTCAATTGATTATTGGTTTGTTGCTGGCTGCTGGCGCGACGGCAGCGAACGCACACGTCATCGGCACCATCAAGGATGGCAGCGAACGCATCACGCTGACGGACAAGCGTTCATGTGATGGCTGCGAATATGAGGCCAGCACGACCGCGAAGGGCATGAATGCAAACTGGAACTACACGGACATCGACGGCATCATCCAAGTTGACGAATTCGATGGTATTCACCCGGCAGAGTCGCGGAAGTACAACCTTGGCAAAGATGTGCATCTGACTACGTTCGGCAAGAAGTTCATCGGACCGGCTAACGACTAAGCCCACGAGGCTGTCATAGCGGGACGACAGTACGCCGGATGTCGTCCCGGTCGTTCAACCAAGACCAGCGGAGTCTACGGATGGAGAACCTATTTGACGAAAATCTTCGCTGAATCCGACATCGCCATCGACGCCCTTGAAGCCCACATCCGCGACAGCGGCTTGGTTCCTCACAAGGTCCAGCCTGACGGCATCTGGCTACGCACCGAGAACGGCATCGGGTTCCGCGTTTCTATCATCGAGGACCGGAAGTTCTTCCGCATCGGGACTAGACGCACAAGATCATTTTTTTGATGGACTTCCGGTGCCCTGCTCAAAAAATAGGCAATGTTTGTTCATCATGAGATAGGTACACCCGGTATTTGCATCAGGCTTGTCCGATGTATCAACATCACCAGTGATGGTCAGCCGGATTGGTTCATCATCGAATGTGGGATGGTACAGGTAGCCCTTGATAAGACCCCTGAAGAACGTTCGGCCTTCGTGTTTTGCGAAGTTCTCCTTCACGATCTTTTTCACGTAGGTCAGTTGATCTTCCCAAGACCATGTCGATATATCGTCTGGCAGGCGGGTGTTGAAGCGACCGTTTCCACCTGTGACGCAATACAGGGTTATCTGGGTCGGGCGGGAAAGTTCAGGGATCACTTCGATGAAAGGGTGGAAGCATTTCCTTACTTCATCTTCCTCACGTTTGGCTTCGTCCGCACGCCTTTGCTGCATCTGTACATCGTTGGCGGCCATCACCACAGCGAGTTGGTCACTGCCCACGGCGAACCGGCTGGCTTGAATCCTATCCAGCAGCAACGCGTTGCCTTCACCCCACTCAAGCCAGCCATCAAGGGATGCCATGACCTTGCTGAAATTTGAATAGCCAAGTTCAGCAAAGAAATCCTTCGGGGCCAATCCTGACCGGGCCATCACGTCCAGAAGCAGCTTGCCGATGGGATAGTCGGAGAAACGAGGTTTCATGATCAGTCTCCCACACGGTTTTCGAACCGCCCATGCTCGGCATATGGAACAAGGGCAACGAGGAAACTGGCGATGTGCGGCAGGTCGTATGCGTACACCGGAAGCAGACTTTGCTTCATCCAGTGCGCCGAACGGATCACACGAAATCCGCCAATGGCACCGTTCGTGCAGCGCGCAGCTACGGCATCCCGCACTTCATTACGTGGCTTGGTGAAGAGGAAGGAACTGGTGCGGACAGTGCCGGGCAGTCCGGTTAGCAGGACGTGGTCTGGTGGCGGCGTATCCCGTTGGAACTGGAAGTTCTCGAACAGTCTGTCCAAGGAAGGCAGAACACCCAATATCGGCTGTGCCATTTGCATCTCCGTGCCCCGATGATTCCGGCGATCACCGGCCTTCGGGGTAGAGAGGCATGGCGACCCTTTAGCAAGCATTTGTGAGTCGCGCTGCAAGTAGTCATAACTCCGCGACGTAAAACGAAAAAACCCGTTCAGCTTGCAAAAAGCTAAACGGGTCTCCCACGCTTTAGCTGCATTTTTAACGCCCCCGCAAGCTGATCTTCAAATCGGGGCGAAGTGATCCTATCAAGGCAGAATACTGCTGTCAAGCCACGCCGGGATAACTCAAAACAGCCGAATGTGTCACATTTATCGCTGGATATGAGCGCCCTAGATACGCTTCGACGGTCGGCTTGAACCAACCTGCCGCATATGGGCAGACGACGATGCCTTCGATCAGTTCAGCAATGTCGATGTCTACGCGTCGCGAACCGTCCGTGATTGGGTCTTCCAGCATTTCCTTATAGCTGTTGAAGGTCTTGCCAACCGGCAGTTTGAGACCAACTACCAACCGATACTCTCGTTCGTGTTCGTAGAACCGCGCCTTATGGAAGAGGTGTTCGAACCCACTGCTATAGCCATTAGGCTGGAAGTCGTCGCGGCTGTAGTCAATGTATCGGACATTGCCGTCGTGGAAAAGTTGGTCATGGCATGCCCGCAATGCCTGCTTCAGCCGCCCAACGGTTGTCTTGATGGCTATCCCATCGTTGCCGTTGGTGAACGCCTTCCACATCGCATAGGATTCCATGTCGCTTCTATGCCAGCAACTGACTGCGAAGTGGTGTAGGTGCTTGGTATCGTCGGCAACGTCAGCCAGTATGCGGGCACGGACATCTGGTTCGAGGCCGGTGATCGAATCTAGCTGCCGCGTCGTCTCGGCGATAACACCAGCTACACGGGACACCGGAACCCGCAGTTCATACGGCTCCTTCTTGCGCAATTCCAAGGCAGTCGTGAAGTGCAGTTGCTTGCTTTCCAGCATGCCGAAGAACTTCGAAAAATCCGTGTAGTGCCATATCACCTGATCGTCTGGCACTGGTTCATACGGAAGGCATCTGATCATTGGGGTAGCCTATGGATATTCGGTACCCCAATATTAGCCCGGACAGCCCGGTTGATCTGGAAGGAGATCGACTTCCAGATGGCCTTCAGTCATGGATGCCCTGTCCGGTCAACCTATCGTCTTCGCCAGATCGGCAGCAGACGGATGGTAGTACCGTTTCAACATGGTCAGGCTGCGATGTCCCGATACCGCCGCTACCAATATCAGTCCCACGTTCCCAATTCAATGACTGCTACTGAAGGATCATCGAAGGTTGGACTAACGACACTGTACCCGCCTTTCTTGGTTTGGATCAGGAAATGCCTGTCTATATCCCTGCGCGATGCATAACGTCCCCGCCCCCCTCTCCCTTGCTTTCTGGGAGAGGTTTGATACGTCAGCATGTGACTTTCGATACTCGCTTCATCAAACCCACTTTCGATCAGCCCCGCCCTTATACGTTCGATCTGTTCCGGTGTCTTTAGGCTACCTGCCGGATATACTTTCACGACTTCAATCACTCGCCTAATTTGTGCAGCCAGCGCAACACGAACAGCAAACAAGGCTTCGCCATCCAATGATTCCATCCGGGAAATTAAATCACGGATCGTTTCACCGGCCAACTCAAAATCGCGTTTCGCGTCTGCGATGATATTCAGTTCCGCATCAAGTTTCTTTTCCGATTCATTCAGCCGATCTAATTCATCTTCCAAGATACGAATCCTATCAAGGATAACGGCAGGTGCCTTCCCAACGGCGATGGCATCGGTTAGATTTTTCGATTGGTGGCGATTTTCCTCAATTTCTGCCTTCACAGCCTGCAATTGCTCCTCAATCGAAAGTGCACGGTCCTTCGCTTTCGCAGGTTCTGCAACTGCCAAAATCTGCCCCAATTCAAGCCCGCGACAGAATGACAAGAAACTAGTTTCGAATTCCTTATAACCCCACTGGACGGCATAGCAGCCTAATCCACGTCGCGCACCGTCACATACAAGCACTTTCTTTGACGGTCTCTTGGTTTCACTTCCATCGTCATTCTTGACTCGTTTCGCAGCCGCTCCCGCCAGAACCATCGTACTATTGCAGTACCCACACTTAACCACGCCGCTTAATAGATTCGGTACATCAGCGCCCTTCCTAGCCTTACCTCCGCCGAAAGCGTTTTGCGATCGAAGACTTTGCAAGAAGTAGAAATCTTGCTTCGAAATAAGCGCCGGATAATAGTCCACAACCGGATCGCCGTGGGGTACAGCCTTCCCACCTTCAAAAACTGCCGGTTGAAACTCCCCATATAATGCAGGCGAAGTGAGAATCTTCTGAATATAGCTTGAATGCCAGCCGTTTCCATGATTTGAAAATGGCGGAACCGACCGGGCATTCAGGATTTTGGCGATTTGTGACTGCCCCATCCCGTTTTTCGCCGACCGGACGATTTCTCGTACAATTTCAACGCGATCCGGGATGAACTCAAATGTACACTTATCATCACTCAGTCGCATCCATTTTGGACACTGCGCCGTCAGCTTCTTTTCGGAAATAAGCTCACGCTTATTACTCCACGCCGCCCTTATCCGATGACTTTTCATCAGAGATTCATCGTGTGCCCGCGCCATGATCGTTATGGAGATGATCAGGTCAGACACATCTTGTTTGCCGGGATCATAGACCCGCCCATCGGCCAGCGTGACAATCGTAATTCCCTTCTCCAAGATCGACATAAAGAGCGTCAGTGCGGCGCGAACCTTGTCGCGGGACAGCCGGTCAAGCGACTCAACCAGCAGATAGGACCCAGCCGCTACATAACCTTCCTCCACGGCGGTCAAGAAAGCCCCTAACTCGCCACGTTCGATATTCGACCTATCAAATGCGGATACGCCAAGATCATGCAGATTAAGCGATGTGTCGAGCGTCAGGCCGTGGTCGGCAGCGTACTTCTCAGAAAGCGCCATCTGACGACGCAACGAATCGCCCTTCTTTTGCTCTGGGGTGGAGAACCGTATGTACGAGTATGCTGTGGGCACAATACTTCTCTTTTTGTCGACTGACATCATTGTAGTCGAAAGATGTATTCATAGCCTCGACTTTCTGATCAGGTGGCCGATGCCGGTGCGCGTGAACAAGGTCCAGTCC
>NZ_JBFTND010000321.1:0-5393 GCF_056397305.1 Cupriavidus sp. 05N40 | reverse complement strand
ATGGCGAACTGCACACGGTGGACGAAGGCATCCGCTTCGAAGCGAGCCTGGAGTCCATCGGCAGCGTCAAGCTGATCGAGGAGGGTGGCACCGTCACCGCAGCCAGCGCCAGCCAGATCTGCGATGGCGCCGCCGGCCTGATGATCGTCAACGAAGCCGGCCTGAAGAAGCTGGGCGTCAAGCCGCTCGCGCGCATCCATCATATGTCGGTGCTCGGCCACGATCCCGTCATCATGCTCGAGGCGCCGTTGCCCGCCACGCTGCGCGCGCTGGAGAAGGCCGGCATGAAGATCGGCGACATCGACCTGTTCGAGATCAACGAAGCGTTCGCGCCGGTGCCGCTGGCGTGGCTGCAGGCCACGGGTGCCGATCCGGCGCGCATGAACGTGCACGGCGGCGCGATCGCGCTGGGCCACCCGCTGGGCGGTTCTGGCGCGAAGCTGATGACCACGCTGGTGCATGCCCTGCATACGCATGGCAAGCGCTACGGCCTGCAGACCATGTGCGAAGGCGGCGGCATGGCGAATGTGACGATCGTCGAGCGGTTGTAGGAGACGCCACTGAAGACGGTCCCGTGAGACGCGGGACCGTCTTCCGCTCGCCGGTGCGCCACGGAACGTAGTGGCGCAGCGTCTCACGCGGAGTCAGGCAGAAGTTGTTGTGAGGAGTGTTCCACCAGTGGGGTGCTTCGGGCAGCGGCAGATCACACGGTCCCTGGGCCATAAAGTGGCGGATGTACTCGCAGACTTGGGCGACGTAGAGGATACGAGGGTCACTTGGCTCGTTGCTATCGACCCAAATTGACCGTGTTGGTGCCCAAGTTTCCTGCATAGTCCGGGCTAGCACCCTTCGGCTGAAACTGCGTGGAGACTTGCGTGCTTTCATCCATCGCATGGGGCAGCCAATCGCTTGCTGACCGAAACCGATGCCGCCTTCTCTGGATTTCAGCAAACATGGACCGCCGTTGGAAGTCAGGCACGATGATCGCCATCCTCGTCGGCGAAGCCGCACAGCCGGTCGTTCTCCGGCGGAAACTGAGGTTCCGGGTAAGTGAGGATGATGAGTTGGGGGAGCGCCATCACCGGCATGACCAGCAGCACGATGACCAGGTCCACCCAGAGGGTGAGCGGTAGCCACCAGCGGCGCTTTGGATCGGTGAAGGAGGCGAGCACCCAGCGACCGCCGTAACGCAGCAGTACATCGCGCGAGCTGCGTGGTGGCGATTCCACGGTGGGGGGCGGGAGGTTTGGGTCTCCCGCCATATACCGTTGCAACCATGTCCACGTTGATTCATTGTAATAGCCGATATGAGCCCCGATGATGGGAACTTTGACAAGTTCGCGTTCCGTTAGATTTGACGTGTATCCAACAAGATATAGATAGCCCTGGCCTTTGCCTCGATAGTAATCGATGGCCAACAACTCGTCCCAATCGAGAATCCAAAGGGAATCAGGACTTTCATCCGGATACGGGACGAAGTAAATCCTTCGCGCCCTGCGATCGACCCGCACAGTCGAACTGCGATAGCGAAGGCGATAACTCAGCATGCGTGATAAACTAATTATCAATAGATACGCGATCGGGAGTGTCGCGGCGGAACCAAACGGGAGTGGTGAATCCGTGTTTGACTGCAACAGTCCGACACCAATGATCATAAAAGCGCCAAAAATAATAAGCGCCCCCATGTGCCACGATATAGTTGTGTCGTTTCGCTGAAGAGTATCCGCTATCAGCACTATGCAATGTTCGCTCGAACGAAGGGTAGTAATGGTCGGTTTAACACTCGGATCGGGCTCTAGCGGTAGGGTCGTACTTGCCGAGCGAAACAGGCGCCATTTCCGCTGGGCGTTGGCAAACGTAGGCCGCATTGGGGAAGGGGATCGTATCTTCATCTGGACACCTTGACTGGCCTTGAGGGGGAGCCTCATTAGCGATGGACCATGGTTGCTCACCTGCCCCTTACAATTTGTGCATTTCTATCCAAGTGGGTGCTTGCACACCGCCTTAAAGGAAGAGGGGTTAAGGCTGCTTGCGAAAATAGTGATCTGATTTTTTCACTCCTGGCGGTGAGAAATTCTTTCCCCATTTGGGTACTAGGTCTCCATCGTCCTTATGTAGTGAGAGCAGACACTCATGTGGTGAGTACGGTGCGACACCATATTGGTTGATGGTTTTTCCGTCGGAAAATTTAAAAAATAAAATATTTATCTTGTTCCCGATTGCTTTTGTGGTGCACATTATTTTCTGATCTTGCTGGAATCCTTGCCAGGAGATATGATTTTGATCGCGAATATAGGGGTGGTTATTTGCAGGTAATCAGTGATCCTTTCTTGTCTTGACTGTTGGTGGTCTTGGTAAGGGTCACGCAAACGATAATTGGGAAAGATTTTCTGGCGGTGGAGTCGGTAATTCTCATCGCTGAATTTCGGTGTGCTCGAAGTTCTCTTGTCTGGTGCGATGAGCTTATTTTTTGCCGGTCTGATCAAGAATCATTTTCATCTCGTTTGCACGATCGTATATTGCGTTCAGCAGGAAGTTGAGGCTCGTGACTCTCGTGGTGGTGAATTCGCCGGCCACATGCTCCGCTAGGAAGTTGTAGTTGCCATCTCGCCATCTAATCCAGTCGCGCTGTATCTTGTCCATATATTCCCTGTCTTCAGGTGCCAGTGTCTTGGCGACTTTTGAGTAATTTTCATTAAGGCGTTTCTTTTGAAAAGAAATCTCTTTTGTTACGCATTCAGATTGGTCGTTGATTCCCTTGGCATCCTTCGTGCAAGTTGAGAACTCGTTTGAGAAATGTCGGTCTTGAGCGTGAGCGGTGACAGAATAAATATATGAGATTAAATAAATTAATGATATTGTAGATGTAATTTTTAGTGGTCGCATAGTTAATTATTTGGTAATATCGATGCGTCAATGCTGGTTAAATTGGAGGGGGTCAGTTTTCGGATATTTCTTTTAGAATTGATCTTAGTTTATTTGTCGAATTCGTGGATGCGCTGTTCGCTGCGGACTGATGATAGGATGATGTCCCGTTCGAGATTGTTCCATTACTTATGGTCCTTCCATTTGGGGCTGCTATCGATGCCCATTCCTTCGCTGCCGCATACAGTGCATCGTCGATTGTGCCTTTCCCATTTTTTATGAAATCCGACAATGCTCCTCCACCGGCTTTGTCCAGAAGGAACTCGCTAAAAACGCGCTCCTGCATATTGGCGTCGTATTTCTCTGCTCCCGTGAGTGCTATTGATGTTTTCGCTAGTTTCAGGGTTGAGATGGTGGTTTGGTACTTTCCTGTTGCAAAGAGTCTATTGGTGTCAGTTCCAGATGAGGAATCGGTCGAAATGATCTGATCAATGGTTTTTCCCGTTACTGTGCCGGGCGGAGGGCTCATGTATGAATGCCCAACTTTCCCGTCAGGAACATCTTTGGTTCCGCTATTATAAGATTCGTACCCGCCTTCGCCATCAGAAATAATGTCACCGATTTCTCGGATTAATCTTTCCAGTCTGGCGGTGAGGCCTGAGAAGTTCCCGGCCAGCGCTACTGGATGAATATGAAACACGAACGGATCCGTGGGGAATCTCTCCACTTTTCCCGCTACATCGTCCCACCACATCAGCTTGGCAATGCGCGCCTTCTCGCTCTGCCAGGCGGGCTGAGCGGAGGGCGGCACGTTCTTGTCCCAGGCGTTCCAACTCGCCGGGTCGGCCTTCCACTCGCTCGGATAGCGAATGATCAGGCGTGATAGTTCGCCGAGCTTGCAGCGGCTGCGCTGGGCCGCCTGCAGTTCGCCTAGTGTCAGCCGGTGATCGGGGGTGGTATCGAGGCTGGCAAAGACCTTGCGCATGGGTTCGTCGAGCTGGGCGTCGTTGAGGGCCAACTCGCCGCCCTGAAACGCGGTCATCTGGTCGAGGGTGGTGAAGATGTTGCCGTAGCCTTCGCCCTTGGGCTTGGATTCAATGAGTTGGAAGTCCACCCATTCGTGCGGCGAGTGCAGGCTGACGCCGGCGTGGCCGGCTTCCCCGGCCCAGCCGATAGCGGTGGTGGTGTCGTCGCTGATCTGCACTTGCCACCAGCGCTTGCCGGCTTCGTCCATGGCATAGACGGTCGGTGGCTGGCTGGGGTCGCGCGTGAGCGGCCTGGCCTGCTCCAATACTGTCGTGTCGAAGCGTTGAGGATACGGGCCGTTGGCGGGACCATTGTCGACAAAGGTCAGTGGAAAGCTTGACCAGCCCTGTGCAAGGTCGGCCACCAGCAACTTGCCTTTTTCCAAGGCGTATAGGGCATTGAATGCCTGTTTTGTCATCCAGACCGGTTCGCTGCTGGCTGCGGCAAGCAGAATGCCCCGAAAGAGCGTGGCCCCCTGCTTGCCGGCGGTGCCCTGTTTCGGTGGGCGGACGATATCTTTCGCCGCGTAAGGCGTGCCATTGCTGTGGCGGAACAGCTTCGCGTCCGTCGCCCCTTTGGGCAGTGCATCCCCGGTCCCCTTGGCCCCCTTGGGCAGTACCGGCTTGCGCTCGATCCATTGCATGGTCTGGATCGGTTTGACCTTCACGTAGAGGGCATCCTCATGCGGGGTACCGTCCAGTTCCACCACGGTGTTGGCGGCCAGTAAGCCGGCCTGGGGTTCGGCGAGTGCAACATTGCGCAGCTTGGCGTTCGGCGCGATACGCAGCAGTGTCTTCTCCTGCAATTTGGCCGACGCCGCAGCCGCCCGGCTCTTGTCGAGGAAGCTTCTCAATTCGGGGCCGACAATGATCTCGTGATGCAGAATTACCCTGTCCTGGCCAGGGTCCTTGATTCGCCGGTATTCGCCCAGGTGGCCGAGCAAAGCGCCGGCCTTGATGGCGATGGCGGACGCGGGCGTGACCACGCTGTCGAAGGCCTCGGGGGCCTTGCCCTGGGCCTCCAGGTACGCGAGCAGCACCCAACCCTGTGCGGCCCCGGCCAATGGCTCCAGCTGTGCCGTGGACGGCGGGGCGATCTTGCCCTCCAGCACACTGCTGATCTTGACCCAGTGCTTGTCCGCGCTGCGTTGGGCGGCGGTAATGCGAGCGCCACGGGGCAGGATGCCGAGGACGACGCCCTTGGGATTCGGCTGCGAACAGATGCGCACCCCCACGACTACCGGATCGGTTGCGCTGGTCGCGGTGGACTGTTTGGGGCTTCCTTGCTTGTCTTTCTGGGGGGACGCTTGTTTGTCGCTCGCTTTCTGCGTTACGCGGTAGGCCGTTGCCGGCCAGTAGTCGGGACGCTTGACCCTGGCGCCCAGTCGCTCGTAGTCATTGAACGAGCGCAGGTGCATGGCCAGGCAGAAGTAGGTCAGCGTGTTGCCGGCCGGGTATTCGAGGGTGTGGCGGGTGAGGACGAAGCCGGTGCTGAATGGCGTC
>NZ_JBFTND010000320.1:0-5401 GCF_056397305.1 Cupriavidus sp. 05N40 | reverse complement strand
ATAGTGCGGATTACCCGTGTGAAAGTAGGTAATCGCCAGGCTCTCCCTTGAAACCCCTCAGTACGCAAGTACTGGGGGGTTTTGCTTTTGGGGCGGCCGAGCAATGTCTGTAAGCGTGTGACTCGTACCATCTGGCCGTCGGGCGAACGGAATGCCAACATCGTTCGCGATGGACACGCATGACCGACTGTGTCCACGAGAGGAGCGTGGGCACAGTGACTCAGTTGACCGAACCCGTTACAGGGCTGATCGTACTTTGGGTGCGAAATCTGGCGGTTTGGCACCAAAAATTCATACAGATCAATGGATTACAAGAACGCCGCCCGCACAAAGTGCGGGCGGCCACGAAGCCTTACTGCAAGCGCCTCTCCGGCTGGCTACCGCCAGATTCGCACCAAAAGAAGTCCCTTCCATTCGACTCCCCCTTCTAACGTAGGGCTTCAGCGAAGCAACTTTCCTGCCGTTTACCCAAGATCGGATGCCTTGTAATTCTGCAGTCCTTTGTCGGGACCTCGGCGCGCACTTGACTTCGCGCTGGCGTCGGTAGGATGGGACTAAGCGGCTCGGAACGCGATCCGCCCCCATCCGCCAAGAAACGGGAACAGAAATGGCCTCCAAACTTCGAGATAACCAAGGTGCGATTCGACTGAACGAGCTCGCACGAAAGTCGTGGGTCGGCATCTTCCTTATGTTCCTGCTTTGGGTCGTGCTCACAGCAGGAGCGATGACGATGGTCGCCAGGGAATTTGGCTACACAGCGGCCTGCTTCCATGGCATCGCGGTGTGACCGGCATCCGCTGGTGCGACCTCGGCAAGGATTCTTTGAGTAGCCCTCGTCGAAACCTCTCTGTTGGACGATTTCATGAACATCAACAGCACCAACGACAAGCAACATGTCAATCGCTCGCTACCGCCAAGCCTTCGCATGTTGGATGACCGCTACCGACTGACCCAGCACGTACAAATCAGTGCTGTGTTCCTAGATCTCGCTTGGCTAGGGTGCGAGGTCAGAATCCGCACCCTCGACAAATACGAGATTGCTTCCACGTTGCTGAAGGTCGACCCCGCAAACGGTACCTTCATCTTCGACGGTTGCCGCACCGATGCCGAGCGGGATTTGTTACTGGCTTCGGACGAGATTGTTTTCTCCACTACGCTACGTGGTGTAGAAATTGACTTCACCGTCGGACGGCCATATCCAGTCAAGTATCGGGGCGAGCCGGCCTGCGCTGCAGCCTTCCCATCTCAGCTGTACCATTTTGAGCGCCGCTCTCATCCCCGTGCGTCCGCGCTCGTTAACATGGCTTATAACTGCGAGCTGCGCACCTCCGACGAGCGAATTCTGACGCTGGACATCGCCGATTTGTCGCTGTCCGGAGTGGGCCTGCGCTCGAAGGCTGTTAGCGCTGGCCAGTTGTCGGTCGGCACGATTTTGAAGAAGTGCAGCCTCGATTTTGGCGACCTGGGCAAACTGGAGGTCGATCTACAAGTGGTGGGGCAAGGGCTAGTCCAACACGGCCGCCGTGATATGCATCACATTGGCTGCGCCTTTGTTTCACTCGCCCCCGGCCAGCAAACTTTCCTCCAGCGCATGGTCTACCAGATTGAGCTGGCGGGTCGCGAATGACTGGGAAGCCCTGCCAGGTCAATCCGGCAGCCCCTCTGCGCCTGTAGTGGCCCCTGTTGCTGCTTGGTATCGCAACATCGCAATAATGACATCTCGTTCCTGGAGTCAGCGTTAAAGGGGCGGCTGCCAAGCCTGCCCCACAGACGCGCACGAAGGAACGCTCACGCGGCCGCGCGGGCGCGTCAGGAGGAGGGCGTACGCCAGGTGGAGGCGCTCGAGCGGCAGCTGCTGGAGCTACGTACCCAATTCTCGACGGAGCTGGGACGCACCCGCGAGCAGGTGGCCGTGGGGCAGGAACGGGCTGCGGCCACCGAGCGCCGCGCGCTGCGCGAGATCGACCAGGAGCGCACGCTGCGGCAGAAGGCCGAGCAGGCGGCGGACCTGCGCGCCGAGCTGACGGCGGTGCAGGCGAGGGCGCAGGACGCCGCCGTGGCCGGCGCTGAGGAGCTCACAGCAACCACCACCTGGAACAACCCTGAAGTCCAACGCTCCCACCAGACGGCACAGCGCCGGATCCGGCGCCGCCCCAAATCTCTTCACCTAACCCACGTCGATCGAAATCTAGCGCGCAAGCGATTACCTGGCTTCTGGACAAGGCGGCCACATCCCGCCTTGAAGATGGGCACGGCGGCCGCGCCACGACCTCTCCTCACAGCTTTCTCATCACGGCGCGTAGAGGCGAGCCGGGTTTTCCACCAGGACCTGCTGCCTAAGCTCCTGCGTGGGCAGCCAGTTTCGGATGGAGCGCGCGAGCGCTCCCTCCGGCAGCGTCCGGTAGGCGGAGACCTCATGCCGTGACCTGCGCGGATCCCGTGCGGTGTGTGGCCAGTCACTACCCCACAGCACGTGTCGTGGCGCAGTCCGCAGGAACAGCGCGGCCCACGCACTGGCTGCGTCGTCCGGCGGCATGCCAGCCGACGCGAGCCGGTACGGCGCGGAGAATTTGATGTAGACGTTGCCGGAGCGCAGCAGCGTCAGCAAGGCGATCGCGCGCGCGTCGTCATGGGCCAGTGTGGTAGGCACCATGGCGAAATGGTCCAGCACGACCGGAACTGGCAGTTTCGCAAGCTGGCCAGCCATGGCCAGGATGACATCCAGGTCGGCATAGAGTTGCAGGTGCCAGTCGAACATGGCGATGCGGCCGGCCCAGCGTGCGAGCTCCGCCTGCGCGGCGCCGGCGTCGCACAGGCCGCTGCTTTCCAGGTTGAGGCGCAGCCCACGCACGCCGCGTGCACGCATGGCACGCAAGGCCTCGTTGTCCACGTCCTCGTCCAGCACGGCCACGCCGCGGCCCGCGCCCTGCAGGCGGTCGAGGCTGTCGAGCATGCACCGGTTGTCCGTGCCATAGATGCTGGGCTGCACGATCACTACGCGTTGCAGGCCATGCCGCGACAGGTGCGCAAACAGGTCCTCAAGCGATGCCGGTCCTGGTGTGTAGTGCCGCTGGGCGACCATGGGATAGTCGGTGCGCGCGCCGATGACGTGGGTGTGGCAGTCCCAGGCGCCTGCCGGTAGCGCAGGAGTGTCGCGCATGTCGTTATGCTTCCAATAGGCGTCGGGCGAAGGCGCGGCCCGTTTCAGCGGTGCCCAGGCGGCCGCCGACGTCGCGCGTGGCCTCGCCCGACTGGATCGCCGCGATCATCGCTTCGTCGATGGCGCGCGCAGCAGCCAGGAAGGCGGGCAGGTTGCTGCGCTGGCCATGCCAGCCAAGCAGTTGTCCGGCGGACACAATCAGCGAGAAAGGATTGGCAATGTCCTGGCCGGCAATGTCCGGCGCCGATCCGTGTGCCGCCTGGCCCATTGCATGGTCCTTGCCGGCGTTCAGCGAGCCGCCCAGGCCCAGGCTGCCGGACAATTCGGCAGTCAGGTCGGACAGGATGTCACCAAACATGTTGGTCGTGACGATGACGTCGAATCGCTGCGGGGCGCGCACCACGTGTGCCATCATTGCGTCGACAATGAAGTCGTCGACCTGTACTTCCGGGAACTCGCGCGCCACCTGGTGGCAGATGTCGATGAACATGCCATCGCCGATCTTCAGCACATTGGCCTTGTGCACGATGCTGACATGCCTGCGGCGTGTCATGGCCAGCTCGAACGCCGAGCGTGCAATGCGCTCGCAGCATTGGCGCGTAATGCGACGCAACGAGATGACAACATCCGGCGTGATCAGCATCTCGCTGCCGCCAGACTCGATATTGCGGTCGGCATAGAAACCCTCGGTATTTTCGCGCACGACGACGAGGTCGAACTCGCCAGCCCGGTGCTGCAGGCCCGGATAGGTGCGGGATGGCCTCACGTTGGCGTACAGGTCCAGTTCCTTGCGGAAGAATTTCGAGGGATTGATCTCGCCCCTGGCTTCATCCTTGAAGTCATAGGTGGCCATCGGTCCGAGCATCAGGCCATCGGCGGACTTCACTTTCTGCAGCAACGCCGGCGTCACGGTGGCCCCGTGGAGGCGCAGGCTCTCATGGCCGGATACATCCAGGTCGAATTCAAGGTTGAGCCGGAAGCGCGACGATACGGCACGCAGCACCTCGAGCGTGGCAGCCATTGTTTCGGGGCCGATGCCATCACCGGGAAGCACGACGATTTTCATGTTTGGTCCTTGATTGTGCGAGGGGAAAGAGCAAAGCGATATGCGGGCACACGGTCATTCAACGTAAGCACCCGCTGCCTTGACGAGTTGCGCGAACTTCTGGCGTTCGGCGCGCACGAATGCATCGAATCGCGCTGGCGTAACCGGCTCGACGGCGCTGCCGTCTGCCTCGAAGCGCGCACGGATGGCAGGCTCGGCAATGATTCTGTTGATCTCGGCATTGAGCAGCGTGACGATGGCCTCGGGCGTTTCGCGTGGCGCAAAGTAGCCGCCCCAGAGACTGAAATCGAAACCCGGCACGGCCAACTCCGCTACCGTAGGCACTTGGGGCAGCGCTGGCACCCGGCGGGGGGTGGATACGGCCAGCGGCTTGATCTTGCCGCCCTTGAGGTGAGGCATGATGGCGGAGGCGCTGGAAAAGAAGAACTGCACCTGCCCGCCCATCAGGTCGGTGATCGCCTGTCCGGCGCCCTTGTACGGAATGTGGACCATCTCGGTCCGGGTTCCGATGGCCAGGGCGGCCGCTGCCAGGTGGCCCGGCGTGGCCGTGCCGGACGACGCGTAGGACACGCTGCCCGGTTTGCTGCGCGCCATCTGCAGCAACTCGCCCAGGCCGCTGAAAGGCGCGCTGGCGGGTGCGGCCAACACCAGCGGCGCGTTGCCGACCAGCGCGACGGCCCGGAAGTCCTTCAGCGTGTCATAGCCGGGCGCTTTCATGGCGGATCCGTTGATCGCAATCTCACCGGTTTGCCCTAACAGCAGCGTATAGCCGTCGCCCGGGGCCCTGGCCACTAACCGGCTGCCCAGTGCCCCGCTTGCGCCGGGCCGGTTGTCGACAACCACCGGTTGCCCCAGTGCACGGGCGAGCCGTTCACCGATCAACCGGGCAAAGACATCGCCTTGCCCGCCAGGGGCATAGGGCACGATGACGGTGATGGGCTTTGCCGGATAGTCCTTGCTTGCCCACGCGGTGCCGAGCAGCCCGCTGGCCGCGGCGGCAACGCCAGTGCGCAGGAATCGTCTGCGGCCCGTGAATGCCCGCGCGTCTGTGATGGCCGTTTCCAATCCATGTCTCCTTGATCGAACCGAAGCGGGGAGCCTCCTCATTGCCATTGCATGCCCGGGTGGCTTGCCACGCCGCGCCACAGTGCGAGTTCCTTGTTCAACGCCTGACC
>NZ_JBFTND010000319.1:0-5426 GCF_056397305.1 Cupriavidus sp. 05N40 | reverse complement strand
GCCTGGCGGAGCTGGGCTTCGAGCATGCCACGGTGCTGATGCTGCTGATTGCCAGCATGGCTTCGCTGACCGCCTATGTGCTGCATGCCACGCGCCACCGCCGTCCCTTGTTCGGGTTGCGGCTGTTCCGCATCCATACCTTCAGCGTGGGGCTGCTGGGCAACCTGTTCGCGCGCATCGGCAACGGCGCCATGCCGTTCCTGATCCCGCTGACCCTGCAGGTCAGCCTGGCCTATTCGCCGTTCGAGGCGGGCCTGATGATGCTGCCGATCACGGCGGCGGGCATGGCGTCCAAGCGCCTTGCCACGGGACTGATCGAGCGCCACGGCTATCGCAAGGTGCTGGTCACCAACACGTTCGTGGTGGGGCTGGCGATGGCCTCGTTCGCGCTGATCTCGCCGAGCCAGCCGCTGGCGCTGCTGCTGGTGCAACTGGCCGTGTTCGGCGCGGTCAATTCGATCCAGTTCACCGCGATGAATACCGTCACGCTCAAGGACCTCGGCACGGCCGGGGCCAGCGGCGGCAACAGCCTGCTGTCGATGGTGCAGATGCTGTCGATGAGCCTGGCTGTCACATCGGCCGGCGCCCTGCTGGCGACCTTCCAGGGCGCGTTCAGCGAACACGGCGCGACATCCGCGCTGCCGGCCTTTCACGCCACCTTCATCTGCGTGGGGCTGATCACCTCGGCCTCGGCTTGGATCTTCCTGCAGTTGTCGCCCGATGTCACCCGCGCGGCGGGCAAGAAGATGGCGGACGCGGGGGAGATGTAGCCACTGCCGGCGGCTACTCCCGCGCCTTCGGCGCGTGCCCGCGTGCCCGCGCGGCGGCGCGCTCGCGCAGGTCCTGCACGAAGGCCTCGGCGGCGTGGTCGAGGTTGCGCCCGCCCTGGCGCAGCAGGCCGACAGGCTCTTCGCTGCCATGGCCGGAGATGGGCAGCAAGGCCAGCTCGGCGCTTTCCAGCCCCTGTCGCATGGCGCAGCGCGGCGCCAGCCAGACCGCGTCGGACTTCAGCGCGATCAGCTGGCCCAGGTAGGCATCCGAGGTTTCCAGCACGCCCGGCGGCAACACGAAGCCGTGCCGCGCCAGCATGCTCTCCGCGCTATGGCGCGGCACCGAGCCCTGCGCCGGCACCACCAGCGGGAAGCGCATGACGTCCGCCAGTGTCGGCGTGCCGGCTTGCGGCCCGGCCAGCGCATGCTGGCGGCGCACCGCCAGCAGCAACGGCTCGGCGTCCAGCATCTCGAACCACAAGCCCTCCATCACCGCCGGATTGTCCATGCGGCCGATCACGATATCGAGCAGGTCGGCCTTCAGGCTATCGATCAGCGCGCGGTTCATGCCGGTCTGCACGGCCAGGCTGACTTCGGGGTGGCTGTCGCGAAACGCCAGCACTGCCTCTTGCAGCAGGTCGGGCACCACGCTGGGCAGGGCGCCGATGCGGATGCGACGGGCGCCCCTCTCCGACTCGCCATCGATGCTGCCGGCGGCTTCGTCGAGGTCCTCCAGCACGCGCAAGGCGTGGCGCAGGAAGCGCTGGCCGGATTCGGTCAGTTCCGTGCCGGAGCGCTTGCGTACCAGCAGGCGCGTGCCCAGCAGGGCCTCCAGTTCGGTCAGCGTCTTGGAGATGGCCGGCTGGCTCAGGCCCAGCTGTTCGCCGGCGCGGCCGAGGTGCTGGGTCTGCGCCACCGCCACGAAGGAATGCAGGTGACGCAGCCGCACCCGGCTGCGGAAGGCATTTTGCATATCGAAAAGTTATGAATCTGGTCGAAAAACTCAATTTACAGCAGATAAGTCTGCAAATAAAGTAATGCAAATTCATCCATAAGGAGACGTGCATCATGGCCGACTCGCCCCCCAAGCTCCCGCCAGGCCTGGCCCAGTACCGCCGCCATTACTGGGACACCCAGCCCGCGTACCGCTTCGACCCCTACGGCTCCACCCGTCTGCGCTCGCCGCAGCAGCCGTTGATCGCGCTGCCGCAGACCCTGTCCGAGGTGACCGGTCCGCGGTTCGGCGCCGAGTTCGTGCGCGCCGGCGACAGCGACCTCACCACCGGCCAGGGCCGCGGCGAGGCCATCGGCGAGCGCATCCTGGTCAGCGGGCGCGTGCTCGACGAGAACGGCCGGCCGGTGCCGAATGCGCTGATCGAGGTCTGGCAGGCCAACGCCGCCGGCCGCTATGTGCACAAGCGCGACCAGCACGACGCGCCGCTGGACCCCAATTTCATCGGCGAAGGCCGGGCGGTGACCGACGCCCACGGCCGCTATCAGTTCAAGACCATCAAGCCCGGCGCCTATCCCTGGCGCAACCACCACAACGCCTGGCGGCCGCAGCATATCCATTTCTCGCTGTTCGGCAACGCCTACGCCACGCGGCTGGTCACGCAGATGTACTTTCCGGGCGATCCCTTGCTCGCCTTCGACCCCATCTTCAATTGCGTGCCGGACGCCAAGGCGCGCGAGCGCCTGGTATGCGCGCTGGACTGGGAAACCACGGTGCCCGAGTACGCGCTTGGCTACCGCTTTGATATCGTGCTGCGCGGCCGCGATGCCACGCCGATGGAGTAAGCCATGCTGTACGCGACCACATCCCAGACCGTCGGTCCCTACCTGCATATCGGCCTGTCGGCGCTCGACGCCGGCGACCTGACCGCCGAGGCGCCGTCCCTGGACGGCGAGCGCATCGTCATCGAGGGCCGCATCGTCGACGGCGGGGGCGAGCCCGTGTCCGATGGCATGGTGGAGATCTGGCAGGCCAGCCCGGCCGGCCACTACCGCCACCCCGACGACCAGCGCGAAGGCGCGCAATCCAGCCTGGTGCCCGGCTTTACCGGCTTCGGCCGCCTGCCGACCCAGGCCGACGGCAGCTTCCGCTTCGTCACCGTCAAGCCGGGCGCCGTGCCCGGCCCCGACGGCCAGCCGCAGGCCCCCCATATCGTGGTGTCGCTGTTCATGCGCGGCCTGCTCAAGCACCTGACCACGCGTCTATACTTTCCCGACGAAACGCAGGCCAATGCGCGCGACTGGGTCCTGTCGCAGGTGCCGGCGGAGCGCCGCCAGACCCTGGTGGCGCAGCCGGCGGGCCCGGGCAAGCTGCAGTGGCAGGTGATACTGCAAGGCCAGGGCGAAACGGTGTTCTTCGATATCTGAGCCGGCGCGGCCCCGTTCCCGCCAAGTCTCGCCGCACGCCGGCGCCGGCCCGCTCCGCGGCCCGGCGCCGGCGTGCGTTTCTTTTCCGTGCGAACCTGAACCGATGCCTACTTCTTCCCGACTGACCGACCCCATGTTCGGCAGCGCCGATACGCTGGCCGCATTCTCCGATGCCGGCACGGTGCAGGGCATGCTCGATTTCGAAGCGGCGCTGGCGCTTGCCGAGGCCAGTTGCGGGGTGATCCCGCAGGACGCCGCCGCAGTGATCGCTGCCGCTTGCCGGGCCGGGGAAATCGATTTCGACAAGCTGGCCGATGCCGCCGTCGCGGGCGGCAACCTTGCCATTCCCCTGGTCAAGCAGCTTACGGCCCGCGTGGCCGCACGCGACGAACGGGCCGCGCGCTACGTGCACTGGGGCGCGACCAGCCAGGACGCCATCGATACCGGCATGGTGCTGCAGTTGCGCCGTGCGCTGCAGGCCATCGGCACCGATCTCGAAGCGCTCTGCGAGGCGTGCGCCACGCTCGCGCGGCAGCACCGCAACACGCCGATGGTGGGTCGTACCTGGCTGCAGCACGCGCTGCCCACCACCTTCGGCCTCAAGGCCGCCGGCTGGCTGGACGCCCTGCAGCGCAACCTGCAACGTCTCGGCGCCGCGCGCGAGCAAGTCGCCGTGCTGCAATTCGGCGGCGCCGCCGGCACGCTGGCCAGCCTCGGCAACGCCGCGCCCGCGGTGATTGCCGGACTCGGCCGCGAGCTGGATCTCGCCGTGCCCGCCGTGCCCTGGCATGGCCACCGCGACCGCCTGGCCGACGTGGCCGCCACGCTCGGCATGCTCACCGGCACGCTCGGCAAGATCGCGCGCGACATTGCGCTGCTGATGCAGACCGAAGTGGCTGAAGTCGCCGAGCCCTCCGCCCCGGGCCGCGGTGGYTCCAGCACCATGCCGCACAAGCGCAACCCGGTTGGCTGCGCCGCCGTGCTGACCGCCGCCGTGCGCGTGCCGCCGCTGGTGGCGAGCATGCTCGCCGGCATGGTGCAGGAACACGAGCGCGCCCTCGGCGGCTGGCAGGCCGAATGGGACACCCTCCCGCAGATTGTCACGCTCAGCGCCGGCGCCCTGCGCCAGATGCTGGAGGTGGCAAGCGGCCTGCAGGTCGATGCGCCGCGCATGCGCGCCAACCTCGACATGACCCACGGACTGATTCTCGCCGAAGCCGCCATGCTGGAGCTGGGCGGGCGGATCGGCCGGCTGCAGGCGCACCACCTCGTCGAAGGCGCCTGCAAGCGGGCGGTGGCCGAAGGCACCACGCTGCGTGCAGCGCTGGCGGCGGTGCTGGCCGAAGATCCCGCCCACGCCGGCCTGATGGATGCCGCCGCGCTGGACCGGGTATGCGATCCGGCCAACTATTTCGGGCAGGCAGAGGGATTCGTCGACGGCGCGCTGGCGGCATGGCGCGCACGCGAGGGCTGACGAGCCCGTAGCCATGTCACCGCGAGCCATGCCAACGGAGCCCGTCGACAGGCATCGAGCCTGAACGCCGGAATCCAGGCAACAAGACCAACCAAGACAGACCCAAGACAGATCCAAGACAGATTTCGCCCCTGGAGACTAAATTGCCCCACCTCAATCATGCCGGCGCCTCCCTGTTCTACACCCTGGAAGGCCCCGAATCCGCCCCGGTCCTGATCTTCTCCAACTCCCTCGGCACCGACCACACCATGTGGGCGCCGCAGGCCGAAGCGCTCGGCAAGCAGTTCCGCGTCCTGCGCTACGACACCCGCGGCCACGGGCAATCATCGCTGCCGCCGGGACCGGCCACGGTGGCCGAGCTGGGCAGCGACGTGCTGGCCCTGATGGATGCGCTCGGCATCCGCAAGGCCGCGTTCTGCGGCCTGTCCATGGGCGGCCTGACCGGCATGTGGCTCGGCGTGAATGCGCCCCAGCGCTTCACGCATATCGCGCTCGCCAATACCGCGCCCAAGATCGGCACGGGCGAGGCATGGAACACCCGCATCGACGGGGTGCTGCGCGACGGCATGGCGCCGCTGGTGGACGCATCGCTGCAGCGCTGGTTCACGCCGGGGTTTGTCGCTGCCGCCGGCGGCAAGCTCGATGGCCTGCGTGCCGTGCTGGGCGGCCTCGATGCGCGCGGCTACGCCGCCAACTGCGCCGCCGTGCGCGACGCCGACCTGCGCGAAGCGGTCAGGACCATCCCGGTGCCCGTGCTGGTGATCGCCGGCAGCGCCGATCCGTCCACCACCGCGGCCGAAGGC
>NZ_JBFTND010000318.1:0-5508 GCF_056397305.1 Cupriavidus sp. 05N40 | reverse complement strand
TGCGTGCCGAGCGCGGCGCCGTGCTGCTCGACGACAAGCCGGTCGGCCGCCTCGACGCGCGCGCGCGCCGCCGCGCCGGCCTGGCCTTCGTGCCGGAGGAGCGCCTGGGCCGCGGCGCCGTGCCGGGCATGAGCCTGGCCGCCAACACACTGCTGTCGCACCAGTCCGCGCCGTACGTGCGGCGCGGCATGATTTCGCCGAAGGCGGCGGCCGGGCTGGCCCACGCCGTGATTGGCCGCTTCCGCGTCAAGGCGAGCGGGCCGGAGGCGCTGGCCAAGAGCCTGTCGGGTGGCAACCTGCAGAAATTCATCGTCGGCCGCGAGATCGAAAGCGGCCCCAAGGTGCTGATCGTGGCCCAGCCTACCTGGGGCGTGGACGTGGGCGCCGCGGCGCAGATCCATAACGAGCTGCTGGCCCTCAAGGCCACCGGCTGCGCGCTGCTGGTGGTGTCCGAGGAGCTCGACGAGCTGTTCGCCATCTGCGACCGCCTGCATGTGATCGCCAAGGGCCGGCTGTCGCCGTYGATCCCGACCCAGGACGCCACGCGCGAACAGGTCGGCCTGTGGATGAGCGGCTTGTGGGAAGGTGGCCCGGGCGGGCAGCGCGAACAACAGGAGGCCGTGCTCCATGGCTGATTTCCTGCTCCGCTCGCCCGTATCGCTGGCGCCGCGCGGGCTGCCCTCGCGCCGCATGGCCTATGCTTCGCCGCTGATCGCGCTGGCCCTGACGCTGATGTTCGGCGCCCTGCTGTTCCTGCTGCTCGGCAAGGACCCGATGGCCGCGCTCAAGGTCTTCCTGGTCGATCCGCTCAAGGACCGCCGCGCCATCGGCGAGGTGCTGCTCAAGACCGTGCCCCTGGTGCTGTGCGCGCTTGGCCTGTCGGTGTGCTACCGCGCCAATATCTGGAATATCGGCGCCGACGGCCAGCTGATCCTGGGCGGCATCTTCGCCGGCGCCACCGTGCTGTATTTCGACGTGCCCGGCAATGGCGTCAACGGCACCGTGGTGCTGGTGCTGGCATCGCTGGCCGGCGTGGCCGGCGGCATGTTCTGGGCCTCGCTCACGGCCGCGCTCAAGGACAAGTTCAACGCCAACGAGATCCTGGTGTCGCTGATGCTGACCTATATCGCGCAGCAGCTGATGCTGTACGTGGTCAATGGTCCGCTCAAGGATCCCAACGGCATGAACTTCCCGCAGTCCAAGGTGTTCTCGTCCGAGTTCCTGCTGCCCAACCTGCTGTCGGGCTCGCGCCTGCACGCGGGCTTCGCGGTGATGCTGGTGCTGGTGGTGCTGATGACGGTCTTCGTCTTCCGCAGCTTCGCCGGCTACCGCCTGCAGGTCGGCGGCACCGCGCCGGCGGCCGCGCGCTATGCCGGCTTCTCGGCGCGCCGCTCGCTGTGGAGCGCGCTGATGATCTCGGGCGGCACCGCCGGCCTGGCGGGTGCCTTCGAGGTGACCGGCCCGATCGGCCAGTTGCTGCCGTCGATCTCGCCCGGCTATGGCTTCACCGCGATCATCGTGGCCTTCGTCGGCCGCCTGCATCCGGTGGGCACCGTGTTCGGCGGCATCGTCATGTCGCTGTTCTACATCGGCGGCGAAATGGCGCAGTCGCGCCTGGGCCTGCCCTCGGCCATCGGCTCGGTGTTCCAGGGCATGCTGCTGTTCTTCCTGCTGGCCAGCGACACGCTGATCGACAACCGCCTGCGCTGGCGCGCCAAGGCCGCCTGAGCGAGAGCCCCCGACACATGGAACAATTCGCCCCTCTCATCGCCACCGCGATCAACGCCGGCACGCCGCTGCTGCTGGCCGCGCTTGGCCTGCTCATCAACGAGCGCTCGGGTGTGCTCAACCTCGGCGCCGAAGGCATGATGCTGGTCGCCGCCGCGGTCGGCTTCATGGCCGGCTACCAGACCCAGTCGCCGATGATCGGCTTCGCCGCCGGCGCACTGGCCGGCATGGCCATGGCCACACTGTTCTCGTGGCTGGCGCTGGTGCTGGCCACCAACCAGGTGGCCACCGGCCTGGCGCTGTCGATCTTCGGCACCGGCCTGTCGGCCTTCATGGGCCAGCGCTTCGTCGGCTACGCCATGCCTTCGCAGGCCAGGTCGATCCCCGGCCTGGCCGATATCCCGTTCTTCGGCCCGGCCTTCTTCCAGCATCACTGGATGGTGTATTTCAGCCTGCTGCTGTGCGCGGCCATCGCGTGGTTCCTGTTCCGCACGCGCGCCGGGCTGACCCTGCGCGCGATCGGCGAATCGCCGGAGTCGGCGCACGCGCTGGGCYACCCGGTGCGCATGATCCGCTTCGGCGCGCTGCTGTTCGGCGGCGCCTGCTGCGGGCTGGCCGGCGCCTACCTGTCGCTGGTGTACACGCCGATGTGGGTGGAGAACCTGGTGGCCGGACGCGGCTGGATCGCGCTGGCGCTGACCACCTTCGCCACCTGGCGCCCGGGCCGGGTGCTGGCCGGCGCGTGGCTGTTCGGCGGCGTCACCATCCTGCAGTTCTACCTGCAGGGCATCGGCGTGGCGGTGCCATCGCAGATCCTGTCGATGCTGCCCTACGCCGCCACCATCGTGGTGCTGGCACTGATCTCGCGCAACCCGGCGTGGATCCGCCTGAACATGCCGGCGTCGCTGGGCAAGCCGTTCCGCCCGGGTGTCGCCTGACCCGGCCAGCCGCGTCCTGTTCGCGTGGATCGCGCCCCCGCGGCGCCATCCACGCGCGGCCCTGCCGCATCCGGCCTCGTTTAGCGATTCAGAGCCATAGTTGCACCCTCAATCAAAAAAATCAGTAGCAAGGTCATTTCAAGGAGAAATCATGATCGTCACGCGCAGGAAAACCCTGGCGGCCCTCGCTGCCACCGCCGTGCTGGCCCTGGCTGGCTGCGGCAAGAAGGAAGCCGAAAAGCCGGCGGAAAGCGCCGCGCCCGCTTCGGCCCCCGCCGCCGAGCAGAAGGCCGAGCCGCTCAAGGTCGCCTTCGTCTACATCGGGCCCGTGGGTGATGCCGGCTGGACCTATGCGCACGACGCCGGCCGCAAGGCGGTGGAAGAAAAGTACGGCGACAAGGTGAAGACCTCGTTCGTCGAGAACGTGCCGGAATCGGCCGCGGACGCCGAACGCGTGTTCCGCGACCTGGCCGCGCAGGGCAACAAGCTGATCTTCGGCACCACCTTCGGCTACATGGAGTCGATGCTCAAGGTGGCCAAGGAATTCCCGGACGTGAAGTTCGAGCACGCTACCGGCTTCAAGACCGCGGACAACCTTGCGCAGTACGATGTGCGCACGTATGAAGGCGCGTACCTGGCTGGCGTGGTCGCCGGCAAGATGAGCAAGACCGGCAAGATGGGCGTGGTGGCATCGGTGCCCATCCCCGAGGTGATCCGCAACATCGACTCGTTCACCCTCGGCGCGCGCAGCGTCAATCCCAAGGCCACGGTCAAGGTSGTGTGGGTGAACAARTGGTTCGATCCGGGCAAGGAGCGMGAAGCSGCSACSACSCTGATCGGCCAGGGCGTGGACATGCTCATGCAGAACACCGACTCCGCCGCCGTGGTGCAGACCGCGCAGGAAAAGGGCGTGTACGCCTTCGGCTGGGACAGCGACATGAGCAAGTTCGGCGAGAAGGCGCACCTGGCTGCCTCGGTGATCTCCTGGGGCGTCTACTACAACAAGGTGGTGGRMGACGTGCTGRMCAASCAGTGGAAGAACAGCACCACGTGGTGGGGCSTSAAGGAAGGCATGATCGACCTGAAGGGCTTCAACGCCGTGGTGCCGGATGACGTCAAGGCCCTGGTGGAAGWGCGCAAGAAGGGCATCGCCGACGGCTCGGCGCCGATCTGGAAGGGTCCGCTCAAGGACAACACCGGCAAGGATCAACTGGCCAAGGACCAGGTCGCCGACGACGGTTTCCTGCACGGCATCAAGTTCTACGTCGAAGGCGTGGAGGGGAAGATTCCGGGTTGATGGTTGGTGGAGGGAGGTAGTGAGAAGCGGTGGATGTGGTTTTTGGCATCTGCCGCTTTTTTTTGGATTGTCGGTGGGGGGCGGGGGCGGATTCGGTTTGGCTTTTTTGCTTCGATGTCTGAGGTTTTTTGCGTTTGATGCTGTTTGTGGTTTGTGGTTTGTGGGCTGGCGCTTGTGCTTCAAAGTCAACATCAACATCAACGTCAAAGGCTTTCGCTCCCCCGGAGCGACCTACTTTCTTTTCCCCGAAAAGAAAGTAGGCAAAGAAAGCGGGCTGCCTGGCCGGCAGGGGCAGAAACATTGGGATTCCCGGTGTTGCTGGTTTCGTCGTGGGGTTTTTGGTTCTGCTTGCATCCTGCCGTTACCGGGGCGGGCGGCCGCGATCTTGCTGGCGACAGTGGTTTCGGGGTCAGACCTATGATGGCGGGCGTACTGCTTGTCCGGCCATCTGCCGTTACCGGCTTAAGCGGCCACGGCATAGCACCCTCGTGGTTTCGTGGTTTCGTGGTGGGCGCGGTGGACCGGGGCGCGGGTGTCAGCGGGTAATCCCGCGCGGGGGCCACCGGGCACGAAACCAGTGCCGTTCCCATGCCGTTCCCATCCGCCCCGGTCGCGGTAGTTTCAGGGTCAGACCTATGATGCCGAACACACTGCTTGTCCGGCCATCTGCCGTTACCGGCTTAAGCGGCCACGACGTAGCACGCTCGTGGTTTCGTGGTGGGCGCGGTGGACCGGGGCGCGGGTGTCAGCGGATCTCGCGCACGGTCATGCCACGGGCATACACGGCGATGATCTTGTCATCGAACCCGGTGAAGCGCCGCTCGTGCTTGGGAATCAGGATCGGATCGAAGCTGCTGTCGCGGTCGCGTGGGATGTCTACGCGCCGCGGGCCGTCTTCGGTCAGCTCGGTCTTGGCGCTCCTGCCGTTGCGCTGGTTGGCCGTGCCGGCCGGACGCTCGGTGCCGGGCGAGTAGCCCAGATGATGGCCTAGCTCAGCGCCCAAAGCTCGTTCGATCAGGGCCTTCTTGAACGCCATCGAAGCGTCCTGGACCGCCTCGGCAGTCATCGGGCCCTTCACGAAATGGGCGATCAAGTCCTCGGGGATGGTGTGCAGCTCACGGTCGGCGGCCTGGCTCGTCTTGGTTTTGCGTGGCATGACATGCTCCTTGGCGGCATGTTATGCCCTAAACACAAAATTTCTGACAGGTCCGCGCTGGGTTACCTCTTAAGCGGATGCCATTGGGCACTGAGCTCAAATAGGGGCCGCCGCGCCCACCACGAAACCAGTGCCGCTCCTAGGACGTGCCCATCCGCCCCGGTCGCGGCAGCAGCTTGAACTACCTGGGCCGCCGCCATCATGCAGCGCCACCACGAATCGGACGCCACCCACAGGATAGTGGCCGCGCGCACCGGTAACGGCAGGATGCCAGCAAAACCACGGCCCCCACGACGAAACCACCGACAACCAGCAACCCCAATGTTTCTGCCCCTGCCGGCCAGGCAGTCCGCTTTCTTTGCCTACTTTCTTTTCGGAAAAAAGAAAGT
>NZ_JBFTND010000317.1:0-6258 GCF_056397305.1 Cupriavidus sp. 05N40 | reverse complement strand
CGTTGTTGAGCGTGTTGACGTTGATGCTCTGCAGCTGGGCGATGTTCTGGTTGACGTTGACATTGACGTTGGCCACCGGGCCCAGTCCCTGCATCCAGGTGTTGGCGCCGCCGCGCACCGCGGCCAGGGACTTGCTGTCGAGTTCTTGGTTCAGGGGGAGGTCGCGCACGATGAGGGATGACATGTCGGTTCTCTTTGGCTTCACTGGATAACTTGAAATGCTCTTGATTGACTGGTTGCCAGCGGAGGTGGCARGGCCGCCTCCGCGCAAGCCGGGCCGTTCAACGATAGATGTTGTTCTGGGCGTTCTGSGTCGAGTTGACATGCGACTTGATGTCGTCCACGAAGGCAGCGTTGTTGCCRTTCATGTTGACSACGYTCTGSGTCTGGCCGATCAGYTGCGAGGCGTTGAAGGTCGAGTCGACCTTGACCGCGCTGAASACRGGCAGGAAGGGCACGAAGCCGCCGCGTACGGCGCGCATGGCGCCGGCGTCGAGTTCTTCGGTGACGGACAGGTCTTTGATGGCGATGGTAGTCATGACAGTTCTCCGGTACTCAGTGATGTGCGAATTCGGTTGGCGTGCTCGGCGGGGCCGGCGGCTTAGCGGTAGATGTTGTTCTGGGCGTTCTGGGTCGAGTTGACATGCGACTTGATGTCGTCGACGAAGGCTGCGTTGTTGCCATTCATGTTGTCGAGTTCTTCGGTGACGGACAGGTCCTTGATGGCGAGGGTGGTAGTCATGGCAGTTCTCCTTGGGAGCGATTGAACTTTGGGTTCGGTTGGTTTGAGCAGTGTTTCTGCGCTCGGGAGGTACAAACGCATGGAGTGTGCCAAGGCGGCATAGGGACGCGAAAATCGCCCGCAAACCCAGGCGGGGCTTGGAATAGGTTTTCCCCGAGCGTAGAGAATGACGTCAAGGCCCTGCGCGCGTCGTCCTGGATCTGGCGGGCGTAAACCAACACATCAGCGCCAAGTGTTTGCGATCACGCGACACGCATGGGCCCCTACATCGGCGAGCGGGACGTCGCGCGTCAGGCCGTCTGGACCAGGCCCCCGGGCATTGACCCATTTTCGCTGTGCCGGCTATCGTTGAACCTCACGCTGCGGCTGAGCGCCCGCTGGCGCAGCTTGCTGAGCCACATAGTGGCCGTGCGCGTGCCATAGCGAGGCAACTCGAGTTCGCCTGACTGCGAGCCCCACTTTCACCGCGCGCGCGAGGCGAGGCGCGAAGCAAGCCGCTCAGCCAGCGCCCGGTCAATGACTTCGAACGAACGGCTCGCCCGCTCATAGGCATACATATCGCCGGTGGCTATGTCGAACCACCAGCCGCTCAATACCAGAGCCCCGGCCGTGACTTGGTGGCGGACGATCGGGTAGGTCATTAGATGCTCGAGCTGCACAAGGACATTGAGTTGCGACAATTGGTCGTGCGGCTTCAGCCCGTCATTGAGCGGGCCTTCGTGTTCGAGGCGAAACGCTGCGTTGTTGGCGTGGTAAAGCCATTTATCGAGATTCGGTGCTTTCAGCTTCGGGTTGCGTGCATAGACAGCTTTCATGGCGCCGCATTCGGAATGCCCGCACACGACAATATTCGCGACTTTCAGCACCAACACCGCRTACTCAATCGCGCTTGCCTCGGAGAGGTCGCCGGTCGAGACCCCCTCCGCAGTCGCCGGCGGTATCAAATTGCCGACGTTGCGCATCGTAAAAAGATCGCCGGGATGAGTAGATGCGAGCAGGTCCGGCACAACCCGGCTATCCGAGCACGTGATGAAGAATGCATCAGGTTTCTGCGCTAGCGCGAGCTTACTGAACCGTTCTGCATATTGCGGTAGCATCTTCTCGCGAAATTCGACAATGCCCATTATGAGTTTGCGCATGGCGTGCCTCCGACACAGTTGAGCCCGACGATTCTCCCAGAGGAGCGGTGCATCGCTCGCTATGCATAAACGCGCGTTGCGCTCCCCCATTTGCGATGCTATTTTCGTGCGCACCCCACCCTTCTGGTTGAGCCTGGCCTGCCAGGCTGCCTAATACATGGTGTGATGTCCATCGGTCTGCTAACGTTTATTGAGCGATCGATCGCTCCAGATCCAGCATGTTCTGCGGGTGAACGCGGATAATGCCCCAGCGCGGACTGTCGACGTCTGCGATGAGGGACAGCGAGAGCGAGGCCGTCAGGGGGAGGACAAGCAGGAGCGCGACCTTGGCGCCTTTGCCGCGCACGCCGTAGCCCTGGAGCAGGATGCTGAAGAGGGCAATCGCAATCATCAACGACCAGGCGCCGGTCGGCACCCTGTTCCGCCAGGCCGCAGTCGTGTACCCGTGTGAATTGATGACGTCGTTCATGCCCGCCACCGCAAGTGCGGTAACGGGATCCGGCATTGCCCGCGCCGCATCCCTAACGCCATTCCACATTCGACCTTCAAGTTCGGCGGTGCGGATATCTATTTGCGCCAGCATTGCCGTGTCTCTTGATCGATAGAAGCTAATTCTTAGCGCGACATATTCGCGAAGCAATCCTTTGACCTCCGTGGCTCGGGCGTTATCGAGGAGATCGGCGCGGAGGTATTCGGTGCCGATGGCATTCGCTTCCTCTTCTTCCAGGTTCTTGCGCTGATCGTACCGGCCGACTGCCATCGACAAAGTAAAACCAATCAACAATGCGAAAAGCGTCAAGGTCGCGGTCTGCACGATGCTGAAGTCATCGCGCTCCTCATCGGTTAATGGCCGAAAACGCCGGAGCACGAGCGTTGCAAAGGACGCCACCCCAGTGAATACAATCAACAACAGTACGAAGAGCACAGCAGGACGGTCGACCATTTGCATCACGTTCCCCTGTTTCGTTGACCCGGACAACGGCTGGCCATCTCGATGACCCCGCACCTGCGATCCTAGCCGAATTCCCATTGTCGAAACCTCGTTTTCTGTTCGGTTGCGCCTATTCGTGGTGCTTTCTTACTAATTTCCGACCGGGGGAGTGGTTCGCTAACAAGCGTGCCGCGCGCATCTGGCTGGTGGCACGTCGGCTGTATAAAGGGAGGAGGTCGCGGCGAAGGGCCGTTCGTTACCGATCGGCGGTCATTTGGCGTGTGCAGCCAGATGCCTTTGCACATGGCCGATCTCTGCCGTTTGAACGATTGTCCCTCCCCGGGGACAGCGGGGTCAAAAAAGCCCGAACAGGTTGCCTAACGCAGCCGGACAGCGCGATGAACGGCCACATCAACAACCGCGCTCTGCGCGCCGATCTCCATGGTGAGTACGAGCGCTTTCAAGACGGCGTCAAGAAGGCCAAAGACGTCGACGACAAGGAATCGGCCTTGTATTGGCAGGGAGCGGTTTATGCGACCGTGATGATGGCTAATATGTTCGCGTCATCAAAAGGCAAGAGGAACTTGACGTACCACGAGCATCGCTGGGGTAGCCATGGCGCGGCGGTCAGTTCGGCCTGACGCCCAGGCAAAACATCGTGAGTTGTCCCTCCCATAGGGGGCCTATCTGGCGGACCACATCTCCGTAGGAACGCCCGTCGTAGACATGCTCGAAGACCTTCGGATCGATCAGTCGAACAGCGTCACCGTAACATCGGCATTTTGCCGCGTTCATCCCTTCTCGCTGAAGGCAAGTCGCGACAAACGGGCGCTCTCCGTTTGGATCGCCTGTGCGCGTGAGATATCGCGCAAAAGCTTCTGCGAGGCCGCGAGTGGCCGGCGAGCAGCCTTCCGCGTTTATCACGGCCTCAGCTTCCTTCCAAAGCGGCACATACTCGAGGGTCAGGTTAGTTGCCATGGTCGGCGCCTGGAGTGCGACAACAACGTGCTCGTTTGCCATTGCAAAGCGACATTTCTCGCGAGCCTGCGCCCAAAAACTCGCAAAGAACATCTGATGATCGAGAGGTAACGGCGGACCGCACTCGTGCTGAAGCACCTCAAGAGCATCCCCCCGGGTCTTGGCCCAGGTCTTACCACTTGGGCATGCTTTGTAGGGTGTGTTTGTCCCCGGCACGCTGGCCAGCGCCTCCTTCGAAGGTGGGTACGAACACAGGAAGCGCACACCAGGCCCGTACATCCGCCTCACCTGGTTGCCATAGGCGCTAATGAAAGAACTGTTTGCTTGGCTCTCAGTCGTACCCAAGACGATCCGGACAAACGGCCGGTTCGATTCATTGAGAATGCGACACTCGAACGCGAGCGCGAAGGCGTGAGACGCCACCAGCATCAAGAAAGCCGGCAGAAGGCGAATTGCGATACGCGGGCTCGGCATCTCTTTTTCTTCTGTTGAACCAAGGCTGGTCGAAAGGATCCTTGTCCTGAGGATAGGTCCCTCGCAAACTTCACCACTGTTCGCCGGCGCACAGACGAAATGCTGCGCGGTGCTGGTTGTGAAGCGAAGCGAATGCGGCCTCGGATCGGGCCCATGCGCCGAGCGTTGCATCGAGAATCTGGGCGTCGTTGGCAAGCAGAACGATGATTGCATCCGCGCAGGCGCAATCGGCTACCGAGGTGGCGAGCACGGCCTGGTTCCGATCGCAGACAACGAGTTCGAAGCCCGCCTGCCGCGCGCAACGAGCCATGGGCGCGGATCCCGACGCCGTGCTCGCCGGCAGCGTGCCTTACCTCCTGTGCGGTTTCCAAGAGGCTCGCCGGTTTCACTGATGAAACGCGAAGGGAGCGGTAAGCCGGCGATGCCCCACCAGTCGACTACAGATGACCTTGCAGTCGTGGTCTGTCGTCTTCTAAGTTTCTCATACGGCACATAGGTCGAGCGGTCTGCGCCAGGCGGCAGACAGCAGCGAGATGTCGAGGCAAGCCCGGGTCCCTGCGGACAGAATTAGATACGAAATCCTGGGACCCGGCGACACTGTCCTCTAGTGGGCAATGCATTCAAATCAGGGTCGAGTGACGTCAACGATGGCGCGGCCCAAGCGTTTATAAGGGCGAGGCAAGTTGACTCATAAAATCTGAGGAGAGGTACCATGATGAACAGATTCTGTGCGGTGGCCATTGCAGCGCTCTTTTCGGTAGGCTTTGCCTACGCTCAAACTGCCGCGCCTGGGGCAGCCGCCAAGCCTGCAGCGCCAGCCGCCGCTCCGGCAGCTTCCTCGAGCTGCGAAGCGAAGGCGGTCGACAAAAATGGCAAGCCGCTAGCTGGGGCCGCGAAAGCTTCCTCTATCAAGAAGTGCGAAAGTGGCAACAAAGGCGACGCATCAGCCGCCTGCGAAGCCAAGGCCGTTGGGAAGGACGGTAAGCAACTCGCCGGTGCTGCAAAGACGTCCTTCATGAAGAAGTGCCAGGCCGACGCCGGCAAATAATCTCGAATTTGAGAAAAGGCCGGCCACGCGCCGGTTTTTTCTGCCGCTCCGCCGCTGGCTTCAATGCATGATTACTGGCCAGCGTGGAGCAGGGGTCGCGGTCAGTTTGCTCCAGACACTCATTGTGATTAATAACGCCAGTCCTGAGTATTGGGTTTTGTGCGGACTTTGACGGTCGAGGGTGGGGCCTGCTGACGTTGTTCAGAGACTATTTGCGGGGCCGCGTTGGCGTATTGGTAGCAGTTGGCTGCCGACCCGTGTGAATGCCGATGAAGCGGGCGAGTGTCGCCGGAAACAAAAAAGCCCCTCGTCAATGCGAAGGGCCTTTCTTCCATCTCGACTGCCTAGGTGCAATGGCGCTTACAGCTTGCGAATCCGGGAGGCTTGCGGACCTTTCGGGCTGTCCTTGACTTCGAACTCGACTTTGGAGCCATCGTCTAAGGACTTGTACCCAGTACCCTGGATTTCGGAGTGATGAGCAAATAAGTCCTTGCCGCCATCATCTGGTGTGATGAACCCGAAGCCTTTTTCAGCGTTAAACCACTTTACGATACCAGTTGCCATCTCATCCTCATTGTTAGGAGCATGCATGCTGCATGCAGAAATAGAAAATCCAATCTGGACTTGCTATTCCAATGTAAGCATCCTGCCGTCGATTGCAGGAAAGTCATTTAGTTAGTGATCATAGCCGGGGAAACACATGCAGCCAAGGTGTCTAGGGTTTACCACGGGGGCACGCCATGAGGCCGCTCAGGCTGGTAGCGGAGTCACCGCTGGTTCTCGCATAAGCTTATTGGTGAAATGAGAATTAAAGGCAACTGATTCTCGCGACCTCGTGGTGGCCGCGTGCACGTCTCTGCCCAGCGAAAAAACCTGACACGGAAGCGAGGGAGGGCGGTGGGCCGAAAAGGAGCGCGTTGTAGGGTGGCAGCAAACTGAATCAGGT
>NZ_JBFTND010000316.1:0-5599 GCF_056397305.1 Cupriavidus sp. 05N40 | reverse complement strand
GCCGCCATCCTCGACGACGTGGGCCTTGGCCGCGCCGCCGGCGGGCGCTATCCGCATGAGTTTTCCGGCGGCCAGCGCCAGCGCATCGCGATTGCGCGCGCACTGGTGCTGCGCCCCGAGCTGGTGATCTGCGACGAGCCAGTCTCGGCGCTGGACGTGTCGATCCAGGCCCAGATCCTGAACCTGCTGGCGGACCTGAAGGCCGAGCATGGCCTGACCTACCTGTCTATCTCGCACGACCTGTCGGTGGTGCGCTATATCGCCGACCGCATGTGCGTAATGCAGGCCGGACGCATCGTGGAAAGCGGCACGCCCGATGCGCTGTGGGCCAGCCCGCGGCACCCGTACACGCGCTCGCTGCTGGCCGCCGTGCCGGGCACCGCGCGGCCGTGCCGCGACGATGCGCCGGCACCGCCGCAACTGGCGCTGGCCGGCTGATTCGATTCCATTCCGTCTGACTTCGTTTTCCTGCGCTACGCCTTCGCTGCACCTTCGCCGCTTTCATCGCGCCGCTTTCGTTCCTTCGCCCTTTCCAACATTCCGCCTTCCGGCCTCACAGACGCCCCATGACCGCTCCAGACCGCGCCATCGCCGATCCGTCCTCCGCTGCCGACGCAGCCTCTCCCGGCACCGCCGACCTGCAGAGCCCGCAGCGCCGACAATGGCTGGGCGCCGGCGGCGCGCTGCTGGCCGGCGGCCTGTTCGGCGGCCTGTTGCCCGAGGCACAGGCCCTGACCAAGTCCGCGCCGAATACCGAGCAAGGCGCTCAGCGCGGCGGCGCGCTCGATGCCGTGGTGCACCCCGAGCCGCCCACGCTGGCCTTCTTCATCAATACGTCGACCCCGGGCCGCACGGTGGTCAGCAAGATCTTCGACGGCCTGCTCGACTACGGCCCCGACCTCAAGCCGCGCCCGCAACTGGCCGAGAGCGTGGACGTCTCGCCCGATGGCCTGACCGTGCGCATCAAGCTGCGCCGCAATGTGCTGTGGCATGACGGCAAGCCCTTCGGCGCCGCCGACGTGAAGTTCTCCGCCGAGCAGATCTGGTCCAGGTACGCGCCGACCGCGCGGCGCGTGTTCCAGCACCTGCGCAAGGTGGAGACGCCCGACAACTACACCGTGGTGCTCACGCTGGCCAAGCCGACCCCGGTGATCCTCAACGCGCTCGACGTGGTGGCCGCGCCGGTGCTGCCGCGCCATCTCTACGAAAACACCGACATCCCCAACAACCCGTACAACAACAAGCCGGTCGGCACCGGCCCCTTCGTCTTCAAGGAGTGGGTGCGTGGCCAGCACATCGCACTGGAGCGCTTCGACAAATACTGGGCGCCGGGCCTGCCTTACCTTGACAAGCTCACCTTCAAGATCATTCCCGACGTGGCCGGCCGCGCCACCGCGCTGGAAACCGGCGCGGTGCAATACGGCGAGCGCAACCCGGTGACCTTCGCCGATGCCGACCGCCTGGCCAAGTCGCCCAACCTGGTGGTCAGCACCGAGGGCTACAACGGCTTTGCCGGCTGGCTGTGGCTGATCCCCAACCTGCGCGACCCCATCATCGGCAAGCTCCAGGTGCGCCAGGCCATCCTGCACGCGATCAACGACCAGGCGCTGGTCAAGACCGTGTGGGGCGGCTACGCGGAACCCGCCACCGGGCCGGTGTCCTCGCTGCTCAAGACCTTCTACACGCGCGACACCAGGCAATACCCATACGACCGCAAGAAGGCCGAAGCCCTGCTCGACGAAGCCGGCTTCCCGCGCAAGGCCGACGGCTGGCGTTTCAAGCTGGACCATGACTACATCCCCTTCGGCGACGATTACCGCCGCACCGGGGAGTTCGTGCGCCAGTCGCTGCGCGCGGTGGGCATCGACGTGAACCTGCGCGGCCAGGACCTGCCCACCTGGACCAAGAACGTCTTCAGCGACTACAACTTCCAGCTGGTCAGTTCCTGGGGCATCAACTGGCAGGACCCGCAGATCGGCGTCGAGCAGCACTACTGGTCCAAGGCCGAATCGAAGGGCACGCCGTGGCAGAACGCCTCCGGCTACGCCAGCCCGGAAGCGGACCGCCTGCTCGAAGCGGCCCAGGTGGAACCCGACCCGGCGCGCCGCGTGCGGCTCTACCAGGATTTCCAGAAGCTGGCCCAGCAGGACCTGGCGCTGCTCAACCTGTTCGAGTTCCGCTGGTTCGGCGTGTGGGACAAGCGCCTGCGCAACGTCACCGACACCTTCGACCACAGCCAGAGCAATTTTGCCCGGGTCTGGCTGGCCGCCAAGTAAAGCGAGGACGCCGTGCGCATAGCCAGATCCCTGCTCAGGTCGCTGCTCAGGCGCCTGCTGCAACTCCTGGGCGTGGTGTTCGCCACCGCCGTGCTGGACTTCGCCCTGCTCAAGGCGCTGCCGGGCGACCTGGTCGACGTGATCGCCAGCGAGAGCGGCAACGTGCCGCCCCAGTACGTGGCACAACTGCGCCAGCTCTACGGGCTGGACCGCAGCCTGCCGGAACAACTGCTGGCCTACCTGGGCCGCATCGCGCAGGGTGACCTGGGCTACTCGTTCCGCTTCGGCGAGCCGGTGCTCAACCTGCTGCTGGACCGGCTCGGCCCCACGCTGGCGCTGGTCGGCGCGGCGCTGCTGCTGTCCACGCTGGCCGGCGTGCTGCTGGGCGTGGCGGCGGCGCGGCGCCCGCACGGGCTGACCGACACCGTGCTGTCGGCGCTGGCCACGGTGGGCTATTCGGCACCGATGTTCTGGACTTCGCTGATGCTGATCGTGCTGTTCGGCGTACAGCTCGAATGGCTGCCGGTAGGCGGCCTGCGCGAGGTCAACGCCGGCTACCACGGCGTGCAACTGTGGCTGGATTACCTGCGGCACCTGGCGCTGCCGGTGCTGACGCTGGCGATCTACTACGTGGCGGTGTACGCGCGGCTGGCGCGCGCCGCCATGATCGAGACGCTGGCCGAAGACTACATCCGCACCGCGCGTGCCAAGGGCGCGCGCGAGCACCAGGTGATCTTCCGCCATGCGCTGCGCAACGCGCTGCTGCCGGTGGTCACCATGCTGGGCGTGCAGAGCAGCGCCCTGCTGGGCGGCTCGATCGTGGTGGAGACGGTGTTCGCCTGGCCCGGCCTCGGACAGTTGTCGTTCGAAGCCATCAAGAGCCGCGACATCCCGGTGCTGCTGGCCGTGCTGATCTGCAGCGGCGTGCTGGTGGTGCTGGCCAACGTTCTCGTGGATCTGGCGCAGGCCGCGCTCGATCCGCGCGTGCGCCGCGCGGCCTCGCCGGCGCGCCCGCCTGCATCCGCTACCGGGAGCGCCGCATGAAACGCTGGTACCTGCAACCTTCGATCTGGCTCGGCGGCATCGTGCTGCTGGTGGTGGCCGCGGCCGCCGCGCTGGCCGGCGTGCTGTTCCCCGACGACCCGCTCGACATGGTGGGCGCGCCCTACACCTGGCCCGGCGCCGGTCCCGCCACGCCGCTCGGCACCGACCTGATGGGCCGCGACCTGCTGGCCGGGCTGGCGCACGGCGCGCGCGTGTCGCTGCTGGTGGGCGTGTCGTCGGCGCTGGTGGCGCTGGCCATCGGCGTCACGGTGGGCGCCGTGGCCGGCTTCTACCGCGGCCGCACCGACGCCGTGCTGAGCCGCATCACCGAGTTCTTCCAGACCATCCCGGCCTTCCTGCTGGCCATCATCCTGGTGGCGGTGCTCAAGCCCACGCTGGGCACCATCGTGTTCGCGCTCGGCGTGACCTCGTGGACCAGCGTGGCGCGGCTGGTGCGCGCGGAATTCCTGTCGCTGCGCGAGCGCGAGTACGTGCGCGCCGCGGTGGCGGTGGGCGCCGGCGACGTGCACCTGATCTTCCGCGAGATCCTGCCCAACGCCTGGACGCCGATCATCGTCTCCACCGGGCTGCTGGTGGCCAACGCCATCCTGTCCGAGGCCGGGCTGGCCTTCCTCGGCCTGGGCGACCCCAATGTGGTGAGCTGGGGCTCGATGATCGGCCTGGGCCGCGACGCCCTGCGCACCGGCTGGTACATGACCGCCATCCCCGGGCTGGCGGTAGTGCTGACCGTGCTTGCGCTCAACCTGCTCAGCGATGGCCTTCAGGCCGCCCTCAATCCTCGCCTGCGCCGCGTCCGCACCACGGCGCCGGCCTAGCTTTTCCTTTCCTCGACTGCCATGACCCGACTGTCAGATTTTCCTGCTTCCGCCCTGCCGGCCGCGCCGGCGCGCCTGCCCGACCCCGAGCGCGTGCGGCGCATCGCCACCGACGCCCAGGCCCTCGAGGCCGCGCGCGATCTTGCCACCCGCTTCGCAGAGGGCGCGTCCGGGCGCGACCGCACGCGCCGCCTGCCATGGGAAGAACTGGACCTGTGGTCCGAGAGCGGCCTGGGCGGCATCACGGTGCCGCGCGCCTACGGCGGCGCCGAGGTGTCCTACGCCACGCTGGCCGAGGTCTTCGTGATCCTGTGCGCGGCCGATCCGGCGCTGGGCCAGATCCCGCAGAACCACTTCGGCCTGCTGGGCGTGCTGCGCGAAGCCGGCTCCGCGGCGCAGAAGCGCCGCTTCTACAGCGAGGTGCTGTCCGGCGCGCGGCTGGGCAACGCCGGCCCGGAACGCCGCTCCGAGCATAGCCCGGACGTGCTGCAAGGCACCACGCGCTTGAGCGAGACGCCGCAGGGCCTGCGCCTGAACGGCCGCCGCTTCTATTCCACCGGCGCGCTGTTCGCGCACCGCGTGCCGGCGCGCGCGCTCGATGCGCAGGGCCGCGCGGTGCAGGTGTGGTCGCCGCGCGAGGCGCGCGGCCTGTCCATCGTGGACGACTGGTCCTCCTTCGGCCAGCGCACCACCGCCAGCGGCGGCGTGGTGTTCGACAACGTGCCGGTCTCGCCCGACGACGTGCTGCCGGTGTGGCAGCTGGCGGAGCGCCCCGGCCTGTACGGCGCCACCTCGCAACTGATCCAGGCCGCCATCGACCAGGGCATCGCAGAGGCCGCGCTGGCCGACGCCATTGCCTTCGCGCGGCAGTACGCGCGCCCGTGGATCGACTCCGGCCTGGAGCACGCCACCGACGACCCCCATCTCATCGCCGACGTGGGCCGCCTGCAGATCGATGTGCACGCCGCGCGCGAAGTGCTGCTCGAAGCCGGCCGCGCGCTGGACGCCATCGCCGCCGCGGCCGCGCCGCAGGGGCCGGACGCCGAGGCCAGCGCACGCGCTTCGGTCGCCGTGGCCGAGGCCAAGGTGCTGACCACCGAGGCCGCGCTTGCCGCCAGCGAAAAGCTGTTCGAGCTGGCCGGCTCCTCCGCCACGCGCGCGCGCCACAACCTCGACCGCCACTGGCGCAACGCGCGCACCCACACGCTGCACGACCCGGTGCGCTGGAAGACCCACCTGATCGGCAACTACTACCTCAATCACGTGCTGCCCGCGCGCCACTCCTGGAACTGACATGTCCTTGCTACTTACCCCGGTTCCCGCCGACGACAGCCCCGCCAGCCGCCCCGCGCCCGCCGCGCCGCCGGCGCAGGCGCCCGCCCTGATCCGCGACGACGCCGACGCCATCGCCACCGCACGCCGGCTGGCCGCGCAGTTCGCGCC
>NZ_JBFTND010000315.1:0-5626 GCF_056397305.1 Cupriavidus sp. 05N40 | reverse complement strand
CGCTGGCGCTGGCCTGCCTGCTTTGCCTGCTGGCCGGCTGCGGCCCCAAGGCCGCGCGTGCGCCGGAGATCCGCCCGGTGCGCCTGATGCACCTGCAGGCGGGCGCGGGCAAGACCGATCTGGAGTTCTCCGGCGATGTCCGGCCCCGCATCGAGTCGCGGCTGGGATTCCGCGTCGGGGGCAAGATTGCCGCCCGGCTGGTGGACGTGGGCGCCACGGTGCGCAAGGGGCAGCCGCTGGCGCGTCTCGATCCGACCGACCTGGGTCTGGCCGAAGCCAGTTCGCGCGCGCAGTTCGATGCGGCCAGGACCGACCGCGATCTCGCCGCGGCAGACCTCAAGCGTTACAACGACCTGTTCGCCAAGGGCTTTATCAGCGCCGCGGAGCAGCAGCGCCGCCAGGCCACGCTGGACGCTGCCGCGTCGCGCCTGCGCCAGGCCGAGGCGGGGCTGCGCAACCAGTCCAACCAGACCGCCTATGCGGTGCTGCCCGCCGATGCCGACGGCGTGGTCACTGCGATCGATGCCGAAGTCGGCCAGGTAGTCACGGCCGGGCAATCGGTGGTGCGGGTGGCGCAGACCGCCGAGAAAGAAGTGGCGGTGGGCCTGCCCGAGGATCAGGTGGAACGCCTGCGCGGCATTTCCGACGTGACGGTGCGGACCTGGGCCGGGCCGGCTCGTGCGCTGCCCGGCCATGTTCGCGAGATCGCGCCGATGGCGGACCCGGTCACGCGGACCTACGCCGCGCGCATCAGCGTGCCCAACCCGCCGGCCGACTTCAAGTTCGGCATGACCGCGGTGGTGACCTTCACCCGTACCGGCGACAGCACGGCGCTGCGCGTGCCGCTGTCCGCCTTGCTGCAGCAGGACGGCAGCAACCAGGTCTGGGTATACGAAAGCGCTGCCGGCACGGTAAGCCCGGTCAGCGTGACGCTGGGCGAGCTGCAGGGCAACGAAGTGCAGGTCACCAAGGGGCTGGTGCCGGGGCAGACCATCGTCACGGCCGGCGTGCACCTGCTCAAGCCGGGCCAGAAGGTCAAGCCGCTGCAATCCGTGGCGCCAGCCACCGCGCGCAACTGAGGCGCGCTGCATGGAACATTCCCGCTTCAATCTTTCGCGCTGGGCGCTCGAGCACCAGCCGCTGACCCGCTACCTGCTGGTGGTGCTGCTGCTGGGCGGGCTCTTCGCGTTCTTCCAGCTCGGGCAGGACGAGGATCCGCCCTTCACCTTCCGCGTGATGGTGGTGCAAGCCTTCTGGCCCGGCGCCACCGCCGAGCAGATCGCGGTGCAGGTGACCGACAAGATCGAGCGCCAGTTGCAGGAAGTGCCGTACGCCGACAAGATCCGCAGCTTCTCCAAGCCCGGCGAGACCACGGTGATCTTCCAGCTCAAGGACACCTCGCCGGCCAGGGACACCGCGCAGATCTGGTACACGGTGCGGAAGAAGGTCGGCGACATCGCGCAGACGCTGCCGGCGGGCGTGCGCGGGCCATACTTCAACGACGAGTTCGGTGACGTGTACGGCTCGATCTACGCGCTCTCCGCCGACGGTTTCAACTACAAGGAGCTGCGCGAGTACGCCGACCTGGTGCGCCAGCAGCTGCTGCGCGTGCCCTCGGTGGCCAAGGTGGCGCTGATCGGGCTGCAGGACGAGAAGATCTTCATCGAGTTCAACCAGGCCCGCTTCGCCCAGCTCGGCCTCGATATCAACGCCATCGCCGACCAGATCTCGCAGCAGAACAGCATGAACGCCAGCGGCGTGCTGGTGACGCCGGGCGACAACCTGCAGGTGCGCCTGTCGGGCCAGTTCGCCAAGGTGGCCGACCTGGAGAACCTGGTACTGCGCGGGCCCAGCGGCGCGGCCAATATCCGCCTGGGTGACATCGCCCACGTCTACCGCGGCTATGTAGACCCGCCGCAGAGCAAGATGCGCTTCCAGGGCAAGGAAGTGATCGGCCTCGGCATCTCGATGGAGAAGGGCGGCGACATCATCGCGCTGGGCAAGAACCTGCGCGCCGCCATGGACGGCATGCGCGGGCAGCTGCCGGTCGGCATCGAGCTGGACCAGGTGCAGAACCAGCCCGAGGCGGTGGAGCGCTCGGTGGGCGAGTTCGTGCACGTGCTGATCGAGGCGGTGGTGATCGTGCTGGGTGTCAGCTTCGTTTCGCTCGGCCTGCACACCAGGCCGTTGCGGCTGGACGTGCGCCCGGGGCTGGTGGTCGCATTGACCATCCCGCTGGTGCTGGCCGTCACCTTCCTGTTCATGAACATGTTCGGCATCGGCCTGCACAAGATCTCGCTCGGCGCGCTGATCGTGGCGCYCGGCCTGCTGGTGGACGACGCCATCATCGCGGTGGAGATGATGGTGCGCAAGCTTGAAGAGGGCTTCTCCAAGATGGAGGCGGCCACCTTCGCCTACACCTCCACCGCGATGCCGATGCTGACCGGCACGCTGATCACCGCCGCCGGCTTCCTGCCGGTGGGGCTGGCACGCTCCACCGTGGGCGAGTACACCTTCGCCATCTTCGCCGTGACGGCGCTGGCGCTGGTGCTGTCGTGGCTGGCCGCGGTCTACTTCACGCCCTACCTGGGCTACCTGCTGCTCAAGGCCAGGCCGGCCGGCGAGGGCGCCCATCACGAAGTCTTCGACACGCCGTTCTACAATCGCTTCCGCCAGCTGGTGAACTGGTGCGTCACCTGGCGCAAGACCGTGATCGCCGTCACCCTGGTGGCCTTCGGGCTCGGCTTGTACGCCTTCAAGTTCGTCGAGAAGCAGTTCTTCCCGGATTCCAGCCGCCCCGAGCTGATGGTGGAGCTGTGGCTGCCCGAAGGCAGCAGCTTCGCCCAGACCGAGGCCGAGACCAAGCGCTTCGAGCGCGCGCTGCGCGCGGACCGCGAGATCGCCAGCCTGACCAGCTTCGTCGGCAGCGGCGCGCCGCGCTTCTACCTGCCGCTGGACCAGATCTTCCCGCAGAGCAACGTGGCCCAGGTGATCGTGCTGCCCGCCGACGTGGCGTTGCGCGACCGCGTGCGCCAGCGCGTCACCAGCCTGCTGGCGACCGATTTCCCGCAGCTGCGCGGACGTGTCAAGCTGCTGCCGAACGGCCCGCCCGTGCCTTACCCGGTGCAGTTCCGCGTGATCGGCCCGGACGCCGCCGGCGTGCGCAAGCTGGCCGACCAGGTCAAGGCCGTGATGAGCGCCAACCCCAACACGCAGGGCGTCAACGATAACTGGAACGAGAGCGTCAAGGTGCTGCGCCTGGATATCGACCAGGACAAGGCGCGCGCGCTCGGCGTCAGCAGCACCGCCATCGCCCGCGTGACCCAGACCGTGCTCACCGGCGTGGCGGTCGGCCAGTATCGCGACGGCGACAAGCTGATCGATATCCTGATGCGCGCCCCGCGCAACGAGCGCGATGCCATGTCGGACCTGCAGAACGTGCAGGTGCCCACGGCCAATGGCCGCGTGGTGCCGCTGACGCAGGTGGCGCGCATTGCCTTCCGCTCCGAGCCCGGCGTGATCTGGCGCGAGAACCGCGACTTCGGCGTGACCGTGCAGTCCGACGTGGTGGAGGGCATCCAGGGACCCACCGTGACCGCGCAGATCAATCCCAAGCTCGATCCGCTGCGGGCGCAGCTGCCGGCCGGCTACCGCATCACCATCGCCGGCGCCGAGGAAGAAAGCGGCAAGGCCGGCGCTTCCATCGCCGCGCAGTTGCCGCTGTGCATCTTCCTTATCTTCACGCTGCTGATGCTGCAGCTGCACAGCTTCTCGCGCGCGCTGATGGTGTTCCTGACCGGCCCGCTGGGGCTGATCGGCGCGGCCGCCACGCTGCTGCTGCTGAGCGCGCCGATGGGCTTCGTGGCCCAGCTCGGCATCACCGCGCTGCTCGGCATGATCATCCGCAACTCGGTCATCCTGGTCGACCAGATCGAGCAGGACGTGCGCGGCGGCGCGGCGGTATGGGATGCGATCGTGGAATCGGCGGTGCGCCGCTGCCGCCCCATCATCCTGACCGCGGCGGCGGCCGTGCTGGCCATGATCCCGCTGTCGCGCTCGGTGTTCTGGGGGCCGATGGCCGTGGCCATCATGGGCGGGCTGATCGTGGCCACGGCGCTGACGCTGCTGTTCCTGCCGGCGCTCTATGCGGCCTGGTTCCGGGTCAGGGCGCCGGAGGCAGGATCCGCCCTGGTGGCGCGCTGAGCGCCGGATGCGGGGCGCTGCCGGCGCGCCCCGCGACTCACATCGCTTCGAACACCACGTCCTGCGCGCCTTCCCACAGCACCTTGGTGCCGAGCGCCCGCAGGTTTTCCTTGCCTTCCACGATGGTCAGGAAGTGGTTGCCGGCAAGCTGGCCCATCTTGCTGGCGAAGCAGCAGCTGCCGTAGGCCAGGATGATCTCGGTCTCGCTGTAGCCACCCGGGTAGAACAGGATGTCGCCCACCGACGGGTGGCTGGTGTGGTTCTCGAAGTCCACGCCGAGCCTGAACTCGCCCAGCGGGATCCAGCAGCCTTCGCCGCTCCAGCGCACATGGATCAGTTTTTGCCGGTAGGGCAGCAGCTTGGTGAAGGCCGCCACGGTCAGCGGGGCGTCGGGGTTGGTCTCGGCGACGAACTGATAGCCGCCGGCGGCGATGCGGATGCGGGCCATTGAGGCTCTCCTTGTCTTGTCGGAAAATCGGGCAGAAATGCGCGCGCCGCCGGGTTGGCCGGCGGCGCGCGGGAAAAGCAGGCGCAATGTAGCTTAGCCTAGTGCCTTCACCAGGCTTTGCGCAAATGCGATCAGGCTGCGGTCGCTGCCGGCGGGGCCCATCAGGGACAGGCCGAGCGGCGCGCCGGCGCGGCCCGACAGCGGCAGGCTCATCTGCGGGAAGCCGGTCAGCGGCGCCAGGCAGAGGATCTGGGACGAGCGGTTGCGGTAATCCTCGAGCGTGTCGCCGTCGGCGTCCGAGAGCGGCGCGATGTCGGGCATGCTCGGCATCAGCAGGACGCCGTCGTCGCCGAGCAGGGCGCCGATGTGCGCGGTGACGGCGCGGCGGAGCGCGCTCGAGGCCTCGAACTGCGCCGCCGTGACCCCCTTGGAAAAGGCAAAGCGCCCGGCCACGTCGGGGCCGAGCTGCAGGCCGTATTGCTCGATCAGCTCGCCGTCGGCCTGCCAGGCTTCCCAGCCCTGCACGTAGCGGAAGGCCCACCAGATATCCTCGATCGGCCGGTCCGCCACGGCGACCGGCGCGGCCTTGCCGAGGGCGGCTTCGATGCGGCCGACCACCGGTAGCAGCGCATCCAGCGCGGGCGCGGTGGGCAGGCGGAACAGGTCTTCGGCCAGCAGCAGGCGCGGGGCCGACGGCAGGGGGCGGCTGTCGGTGCCCAACAGGACGTCGGCCACGCGCGAGAAGGTGCCGATATCGCGCGCGAAGAAGCCGCAGGTGTCGAGGCTCTCGGCCAGCGCCAGGGTGCGCTCCAGCGAGATGCGGCCGTGGGTGGGGCGGATGCCGTACAGGCCGCAATGGCTGGCCGGCGCGCGCACCGAGCCGCCGGTGTCGCTGCCGAGCGCGAAGTCGCACAGCCGGTTGGATACCGCCGAGGCCGAGCCGGACGAGGAGCCGCCGGTGATGCGCCCGGGCGC
>NZ_JBFTND010000314.1:0-5686 GCF_056397305.1 Cupriavidus sp. 05N40 | reverse complement strand
TCCAGCATGACCAGCACGGTGCCTTCGGCAACGTTGTCGCCGACCTTGATCTTGACTTCCTTGACGGTGCCGCCCTGCGGCGACGGCACGTCCATCGTGGCCTTGTCCGATTCCAGCGTCACCAGGGCGTCTTCCGCCTTGATGGTGTCGCCCGGTTTCACGTGCACTTCGATGACGGGAACGGCGTCGTAATCGCCGATATCCGGCACCTTGATTTCAATCGCTTGACTCATTCAGTGTCTCCTGGGCAGGACAACGGGCACGACAAGCACAAGCGGCGAGGTTACCCTCACCGCCCGAATCTGTCACGCCGCCACGCCGCAAGGCGCCGGATCGGGGTCCGGGCGCCGGCGGCGCGGTTGCCTTCCTGCGGGGGTTCGTGCGGTCAGCCGGCTTAGACCGACATCGGGTTCGGCTTGCTGGGGTCGAGGTTGTACTTCTTGATGGCTTCGGCCACCTTGTCGCGGCCGATCGCACCTTCGTCGGCCAGCGCCTTCAGTGCCGCCAGCGTCACCCAGTGACGGTCGACCTCGAAGAAGTGGCGCAGCTTTTCGCGGGTGTCCGAGCGGCCGAAGCCGTCGGTGCCCAGCACCACATAGCGGCGCTGCACGAACGGACGGATCTGTTCGGCGAACGCGCGGATGTAGTCGGTGGAGGCGATCACCGGGCCGCGCACGCCCTTGAGCTTCTGCGCGACGAACGACTCGCGCGGCGTCTCGGTCGGGTGCAGCAGGTTGAAGCGCTCGACGTCGTGGCCTTCGCGGGCCAGCTCGGTGAAGCTCGGGCAGCTCCACAGGTCCGATTCCACGCCCCAGTCCTTCTTGAGCAGATCGGCCGCGGCGATGACTTCGCGGAAGATCGTGCCCGAGCCCAGCAACTGCACGCGCGGCGCGTTGCTGTTTTCCACGCCCTTGCGGAACTGGTACATGCCCTTGACGATGTCCTTCTCCGAGCCGGCCGGCATTTCCGGGTGCTCGTAGTTCTCGTTCATCACCGTCAGGTAGTAGTACACGTCTTCCTGCTCGACGTACATGCGGCGCATGCCGTCCTGCATGACCACCGCCAGTTCGTACTGGAAGGTCGGGTCGTACGAGATGCAGTTCGGGATGACGGCGTGGAACACGTGCGAATGGCCGTCTTCGTGCTGCAGGCCTTCGCCGTTGAGCGTGGTGCGGCCCGAGGTGCCGCCCAGCAGGAAGCCGCGCGAGCGCATGTCCGCCGCCGCCCAGCACAGGTCGCCGATGCGCTGGATGCCGAACATCGAGTAGTAGATGTAGAACGGGATCATCTGCACGCCGTGCGTCGAGTACGACGTGGCGGCCGCGATCCAGTCGCACATGGCGCCGGCTTCGTTGATGCCTTCCTGCAGCACCTGGCCAGTCTGCGATTCCTTGTAGAACATCAGCTGGTCATGATCCTGCGGCACGTACTTCTGGCCTTCCTGGTTCCAGATGCCGACCTGGCGGAACAGCCCTTCCATGCCGAAGGTGCGCGACTCGTCGGGCACGATGGGCACCACGTGCTTGCCGATCTGCTTGTCCTTGAGCAGCGTGTTCAGGATCCGCACGAAGGCCATGGTGGTGGACACCTCGCGGCCCTCGCTGGTGGCCTTGAGCAGGGCATCGAAAGCCGACAGCTCGGGAATCTGCAAGGGCTCGGCCTTGAGGCGGCGGGCCGGCAGGTAGCCGCCGAGATCCATGCGGCGGGCGCGCATGTATTCCAGTTCCTTCGAGCCTTCTTCGAAGGTGAGGTAGGGCACGTCCTCGATCTTGTCGTCGGCGACCGGAATGTTGAACTGGTCGCGGAACGCGCGGATCGACTCCACCGGCATCTTCTTCTGCTGGTGAGCCACGTTCATGGCCTGGCCGGCATCGCCCATGCCATAGCCCTTGATGGTCTTGGCCAGGATCAGCGTCGGCTGGCCCTTGTGTTCGCTGGCTGCCTTGTAGGCGGCGTAGATCTTGTGCGGGTCATGGCCGCCGCGGTTCAGGCGCCAGATGTCGTCGTCGGACCAGTCGGCCACCATCGCCTTGAGTTCCGGCGTGTTGAAGAAGAACTCGCGCACGTAGGCGCCGTCCTTGGCCTTGAAGGTCTGGTACTCGCCGTCCACGCATTCCATCATGCGCTTCATCAGCAGGCCCTTGGTATCGCGCGCCAGCAGCGAATCCCAGCGGCTGCCCCACACCACCTTGATGACGTTCCAGCCCGAGCCGCGGAACTCGGATTCCAGTTCCTGGATGATCTTGCCGTTGCCGCGCACCGGGCCGTCCAGGCGCTGCAGGTTGCAGTTGATGACGAAGACCAGGTTGTCGAGCTTCTCGCGCCCGGCCATGCCGATCGCGCCGAGCGATTCCGGCTCGTCGGTCTCGCCGTCGCCCAGGAAGGCCCAGACCTTGCGGTCGCCGGCCTTGGCCAGGCCGCGGCTGTCCAGGTACTTCATGAATCGGGCCTGGTAGATGGCCATGATCGGGCCCAGACCCATCGACACGGTCGGGAACTGCCAGAAATCCGGCATCAGCCACGGGTGCGGGTAGGACGAGATGCCCTTGCCGTCGACTTCCTGGCGGAAATTATCGAGCTGGTCGGTGGTCAGGCGGCCGAGCAGGAAGGCGCGCGAATACACGCCCGGGGCCGAGTGGCCCTGCACGAAGACCAGGTCACCGCCGCTCTGCTCCGACGGCGCGCGCCAGAAATGGTTGTAGCCGACGTCATACAGCGTGGCCGCCGAGGCAAACGACGAGATGTGGCCGCCGACATTGGTGTGCTTGTTGGCGCGCAGCACCATCGCCATGGCGTTCCAGCGGGTGTACGAGCGGATGCGGTGCTCGACGTCCTGGTCGCCGGGAATGCGGGCCTGCTGCTCTACCGGGATGGTGTTGATGTACTGCGTTTCGGCGTGGAACGGCTGGGTAACGCCGTTCACGCGTGCGTATTCGATCTGCTTGTCGATCAGGAAGGCAGCGCGGTCGGTGCCTTCGGCGGCAATCACGCCTTGCAGGGCGTCGAGCCACTCATGGGTTTCCTGGGGGTCGGCGTCGTTGGCGCTGCTGGCGCCGAGGATCTGCTCTGGTACAGCTGACATGACTGTCTCCTGGTAAATGCGTGCCGCGGCGCTCCCGCATGGTTGTCGCGGAAACGCCGTCCTGACGGTATGACTACGGTACGGTGCCCGGGCTGCAAACACACCGCCTGGCGCTTTCGCCAGCGGCAGACACAGCCCCTCCGTCCGCACTTTTGGGTCGGTCCGATTTTATGGAAGCAGATTGGGCAAGACAAGCCAAATTTTCAAATTGCGATATTGTTTCTCATAATGCGGAATATTGCGGCGCCGCATCACAAATCGGCGCYGGCCCTTGCCGCTGAACGCTTCCGGCGCGGCTCCCCTTCGGCACCGATGACGCACTGCCGCATTGGCGCTTACCCCAAGCGACGCGGGGTAGCAATCCCGCTACACTGGCCGGTCAGTCGTCAATCCCGCCATGCCTTCCCTCAAAGATTTTCTGTCCCACCTGCGCGCCGCCGTCGTGCCGCCCTCCGCTTCCGGCACCGCCAAGCCAGGTGGCGGCGACCCGGCGCCGGCCGCCCCGCCGGCCCCGCTCACGCCCCTTGCACAGCTCGATTCGCTGGGCCACACGGACGAGTCGCCTGCCGTCAACGGGCCGCCGCGCGGCCTCTGGTGGCTGCGCTGGCGCAACCTGGTGGCAACCAGCTGGTTCATGTTCATTCCGCTGGTGGCCATCGTGCTGTTCACCGTGGCGATGGGCGTGATCCTGTGGTCGCTGCATGAAACCGAGCGCCAGCAACAGCGCGACGCGCTCTATCGCGATGCCGCCTGGGCCCAGCAGCGCGTGCGCCTGTCCTTGCTGAGCAACCAGGACCAGCTGGCGTCGCTGGCGCGCGACATTGCCGCCGCGCAGCTCGACCAGGGCGCCTATCGCACCGCCGCCCAGGAAATCCTGCGCGAGAACCCCGAGATCGTCTTCGTCAACTGGCTCGACGCCACCCACCGCGGACGCTGGTCGCTGCCCTCCACCTCGGAGTTCGCCAACCGGCTGCGCGAGACCCAGGACCAGCCGCTCGAACCCGAGGTGCTCGACACCTTCGACGCCGCCCGCGAAACCCAGCGCGTGGTGTACTCGCGCCCGCTGGTCAACGACCGCGGCGACAGCTTCATGTTGATGGAAGTGCCGATCGTGCGGGACAACGAGTTCCTCGGCACGCTGGGCGCGCTCTACTCGATCAACGGCATCCTGACCCACCTGCTGCCGCCGGAGTTGACCGAGCGCTACCGTTTTTCGCTGATCGACAAGAACAACCAGATCCGCGCCAGCACCTCGCTGCGGCCGGTGCCGGGCAATGCGCTGTCCTACGAGGTGCTGCTCGACCCGCCCGGGCATTCGCTGTCGCTGCGCGCCGACGCCTACCCGCCCGCCTCCAACCTGCCCAACAACATGCTGCTGTGGCTGGTGGTGGGACTGTCGTGCTTCCTGCTGTGGAGCCTGTGGAGCATGTGGCGGCACACCAGCCGCCGCTCCGAGGCGCAGCGTGCCCTGCTGGCCGAGACTTCGTTCCGSCGGGCGATGGAAAACTCCATGCTGATCGGGCTGCGCGCGCTCGACCTGAACGGCCGCATCACCTACGTCAACCCSGCSTTCTGCCGCATGACSGGCTGGCAGGATGCCGACCTGGTCGGCCGCGTGCCGCCCTTCCCCTACTGGCCGCCCAACGACCAGCCGGAGATGCAGAAGCAGATCGACCTGACACTGCAAGGCAAGTCGCCGGCGGGCGGCTACGAGATGCGTGTCATGCGCCGCGACGGCAGCAGCTTCTATGCGCGCATGTATGTCTCGCCGCTGGTGGACGGCCGCGGCCGCCATACCGGCTGGATGAGCTCGATGACGGATATCACCGAGCCCAAGCGCGCCCGCGAGGAACTCGCCGCCGCGCACGACCGTTTCACCACGGTGCTGGAAAGCCTGGATGCGGCCGTGTCGGTGCTGGCCACGGACAAGCCCGAGCTGCTGTTCGCCAACCGCTATTACCGCCAGCTGTTCGGCTGGGAAGCCGAAGGCCATCTCAAGCTGGCCGGCGGCGAGGTCGACAAGGAACAGGTGTCGAGCGACGCCACTGACTTCATCGACGCCTATGCCGGGCTGCCCGCGTCCGAGCTGATGCCCTACTCGTCGGACGCGCGCGAGGTCTTCGTGCCCGACATGCAGAAGTGGTTCGAGGTGCGCCGCCGCTATATCCAGTGGGTGGACGGCCACCTGGCGCAGATGCAGATCGCCACCGACATCACCGTGCGCAAGRCCGCCGAGGAAATGGCGCGCCAGCACGAAGAGCGGATCCAGTTCACCAGCCGCCTGACCACCATGGGCGAGATGGCGTCGTCGCTGGCGCACGAGCTCAACCAGCCGCTGGCGGCCATCAACAACTACTGCATGGGCGCCGTGGCCAGGCTGCGCTCGGGCCGCAGCACGCCCGAGGACCTCATCCCGATCCTGGAGAAGACCTCTGCGCAGGCAGTGCGCGCCGGTACCATCATCAGCCGCATCCGCGGCTTCGTGAAACGCAGCCAGCCCCAGCGGCGCGAGGCGGCCCTGCACGATATCGTGGCCGATGCGGTGGGYCTGGCCGACCTGGAAGCCACCCGGCGCCGCGTGACCATCCTCACGCGCCTGCCGGC
>NZ_JBFTND010000313.1:0-5700 GCF_056397305.1 Cupriavidus sp. 05N40 | reverse complement strand
GTATTTGCGCCATGCTCGCCGCAGAATTGCCCATGATCCCGCAAGAGATCGTGGATCAGGTTAGAGGTTATTTCGACGACTTGACGACTTGGATAGCGACAGTTCTGGACAGTGGGGTGGCAAGGTCTCAGTTCAAGCTGTGCGACAGCGCGTTTGTCGAGGCTCAGACCTTTATGTCTACGGTACACGGTGCGATGTTGACCGCACGGGCCTTGGGCAACGCGGACTCGTTTCAGGCCATTTCGCGAGTGGCAATTGGTCGCTTGAGCGCGTTGAGTTGAGCATCCCTCATGGAGGCGGGCGCTACGGCGCTCATTTTTTGAGTTGTTTTATCGACCAACTAGTCGGTTGTTTGTTTGGGAAACAATAATTGCCGCCCTGCATTCGTCCAGCCGCCAGCGTTACGGCGATCAGGGCTTTACCTTCAGAAGGAGTCATTGTCCTATGCCTCATCCCATTTCCGCGTTGGGCGCGGGTCACACCATTCTCAGCTTGGCGACCTTCGCTGCGGGTCTCTATAGCTTCGCCCGATACCAAAGAATTGAGAGCACTACCCAGTCCGCCAAGATCTACTTGACCGGAATGGTGGTCTCGGTACTCACATCGTTTGGCTTGTCCAGTACAGGCGGCTTCAATGTTGGCCACGCACTGGGTATCGCGGCACTTATTGCGGTATTGGGCGGCCTATTCGTTCCGCGGATAGGGTTCTTGGGTGGTGCACGGCGATACCTTTCCCAGTTCGCATTCACGTTCAGCTTCTTTCTGTTGTTAGTCCCCGGGATCAATGAGACGCTGACGCGGCTACCGGCTAGTCATCCCATAGCGAGTGGTCCCGAGTCCCCCATCGTACGTGGCGCGCTTGCGGCGTGGCTGGGTATTTTTGTGCTGGGGTCGATACTGCAGTTTTCGTGGCTTCGTTCGTACCGCAGCCGTACATAGCCTGCGAAAACATATTCCAATAGATGGCTAGGCAATATGGCATCGCCAACCTCTGGCCAGAGTTTCGCCAAACTCTGAGCCTAGAACTAGACATTCCACCTAACAGTATTCCTCTCTCCCTCAAGCCGCATCAACGGCGGCCGATGATTTCTAGGAGCAGATTGTGCATGCCGGTCATGAGCAAATACAGAATAATAGGCATTCAGAGAACATGAAAAACATGCTTGATGATGACGAAGCCTTGGAGGGAGTGGAGTCGTGGTTTAACGGGCAAGAGTTGACAATCAAACTAGGCATTCGATACCCAGGGCGAAAAGCTGACGAGTACTTGGAGTCGTGTGCGGGTTGGTTGCTGCGCCTTGTCCGACATGCTCGCGGCGCAAGCATTAAATAGATAGGACGCTGCCGGGTAGCTACTTGTATTTCCCGTATCCTTCTTCAAGCGCTTTTCCAATGTCAGTGCGACGGAACGGTGGTTGAGGCCAGGGGCGCAGAAAACGGCGCCAGAATCAAACGCGCGCGTCTAGTACACCGGAAAGATATGGAGTTTCTATGGAAGACTCGTCGGTATACAGAGTTTTGCAAGCCGCCTGTGAAAGAGCTACATCATATTTGCAGTCAGTAAAAAGTCGGCCGGTAATAGCCTCACCCGAGGCCATACGCCGTCTCGACGAACTTAGGCATGCACTACCGCAAAAAGGCGTTGACTCGATCGAAGTCCTACGGCGCCTCGATGAGATCGGATCTCCTGCGACTGTCGCCACCGTAGGTGGACGTTATTTTGGCCTGGTGATAGGCGGTGCTTTGCCAGCTACCGTTGCGGCGAACTGGCTTGCGACGGCGTGGGACCAGAATGCATGCTTCCGATGGACTTCTCCGATTGCGGCGACTCTAGAAGACGTGTCGTTGCAATGGCTACGCGAATTGTTCGGTATGCCAGAAGGAGTCGCAGGGGCGTTTGTCAGTGGCGCGTCAATGGCCAGCCTTACCGGGCTGGCATCCGCACGCCACGCGCTTCTTTCGCGTTTGGGTTGGGACGTGGAAGCTAAAGGAATTTATGGCGCGCCCGAACTCCGCGTTGTTGTTAGTGAAGAAGTTCATGTGACGGTGTTAAAGGCGCTTTCGTTACTCGGCCTCGGACGCGAACGTGTTATTCGGGTCCCGACTGACCGCCGCGGGCGGCTCAAAGTCGATAGTATGCCGGCGCTCGATAGCCGTACAATTGTCTGCATCCAGGCTGGTAACGTGAACACCGGTGACTTCGATCCGGCGGCGGAAGTCTGTCGTCGTGCAAGAGAGTTCGGTGCCTGGGTCCATGTTGATGGTGCTTTCGGTCTCTGGGCACTTGCGAATCGGGATTTCGGTGCGTTGACAGCCGGCTTGGCTGAGGCAGATTCATGGGCGACGGATGGTCATAAGTGGCTCAATGTTCCTTATGATAGTGGCATCGTCCTTGTTCGAAACGCAGCGGATCTACGGGCAGCAATGTCAGCGAGTGCGGCGTACCTATCAGAGGGCGTCGAGGATGGGCGTGAACCCTCCCACTACACACCGGAATCCTCCAGACGAGCGCGCGGCGTCGAGATATGGGCTGCGTTGCTGCACCTCGGTCGCGACGGCATTTCAGATCTCGTTGGACAATTTTGCAGCCTTGCACGGCAGTTCGCTGACGGTCTTTCGAGCCACGGATACGAAATACTCAATGATGTCGTGCTTAATCAGGTGCTCGTATCCTTTGGATCGCCCGAGGCGACGCGAGCAGTGATCAATGCGCTCCAGGCTGAAGGCGTCTGCTGGTGTGGGGGGACGCTGTGGCAAGGCCGCCCCGCAATGCGCATCAGCGTTGCGAATTGGGCAACTACTGAGGCAGACGTCGAACTCAGCGTTCAAGCCATAGTACGGGCCGTGAAGAGTTCCCTGCCAGGGTGACGGCTTAGGGCAAAGAGGATGGCGCGGCGAGAGGACAGCCTCATTCATAGCAGCCAAAGACACGCTGCACATTGCGCCCGCTTCGCGTCAAATCCAACGTTGTTCTTTCGCCGCATGGGGAGTCTCGCTACCCCTTCGGAAACGTCCCCAGCGATGAGGCGGCGACCAGCTACTGTGGCTGGCCCTGCGCAACATCACCGGGAAGTGGGGCAATTCAACGCATGACTGGAAGGCTGCCATGAACCAGTTTGGGATCCTCTACGAGGAACGGTTCACACATCCACATTGTTGAGATAATGCTGGCTCACCGGACGAAATGATGGTGAGCCTTTAACTGTCCTGCGCACAAAGAAACTGACAGGCCCCGGAATGCGTCGTGCTCAGGTGCCCCAAGTCTCTCAATCCTGGGCGGTGATGTCGATGTCGCGCGTTTCCTTGAAGAAGATCAAAGCCAGTAGCGAAACAATCGTCCAGCAGATCGGATACCAAAGGCCCGAGAAGATGCTGCCGGTCTGCGCTGATATCCCAAAGACGAAGGTCGGTAGCAATCCTCCAACCCAGCCCGTGGCCAGGTTGTACGGGACCGACATCGACGTGTATCGAATTCGCGTCGGGAACATCTCGACAAGCGCCGGACCCACTGTCATCACTGACAGAATCGCGAAGCTAAAGAAGATTACCAACAGCAGAAAGACCATGATGCCGTTGAACGCGGAAGGATCGCTTCTCTCTGGATAGCCTTGATCAATTAAGAGCTTTCGCAGGTCGGTAGACATGCCCGTGCTCCGCACTTTGGCCTCGTCCGCGGAGAGGCCGGCTGCGTCGTACGCCTCGACAATGCCGCTGCCAACCCGAATCATTGTCGCCCCACCGACAGGGGCTTCCGCCAGCGAATAACTGATGCCGGCACTAGACAGTAGCTGTTTTGAGACGTCGCATGGTGACGTAAATTTCCGATTGCCAACCGGATTGAACATCAGTGAGCAGCTGTCCAGATTCGTCTGCAGAGTGACCGGTGCGTTCGCCTGCGCTGAAGCGAGTGCCGGATTGGCGTAATGTGCCAGCCCTTTGTAAGTAGGCATTACAATCGCCGCGGTCACCATGAAGCCGATGAGCAGCGAGTACTTGCGTCCGATGCGATCGCAGATCCATCCCGACAAGGGGAATACAGGTAGGCAGGCAGCCGTCGCCAACAGCACCACGGTATTGACGGTCTTGGGATCGACTTTCAGCGTCTGCGTCAAAAAGTAGGTCGGATACAGGGCCGCCATGTAGTACATCGCAGTCATGCCTGCACAGAGCGCGAAGGCTACGACGATGCGGCGCAAATTCACAGGGTCGAGAAACGCTTCCCTGATGGGCGCCTTAGATAGTTTTCTCGAGGCCTTCAACTTCTCAAATGCGGGCGATTCCTTCATCTTCAGACGAAGGCCGAGCGAAATAGCCAACAGCAAGATCGAACCGACGAACGGTATGCGCCACCCCCACACATCGAAGGCGCTGCCGGAGATCTCCCGGGCACCCAGGATAACGAGGAACGACATCAGTAGGCCAGCGGTAGTCGATGCAGTCGTCCACGACATATTGAGGCCACGCTGGCGCCCAGTAGAGTACTCGGCAACATACGTCAGTGCGCCCGTATATTCACCGCCCGCCGCGAGCCCCTGAAACACGCGCATGCAAATCAACGCAATCGGGGCGGCGATGCCGATCGTTGCATATGTCGGAAGCAACCCTACGCCGACGGTCGCTAGGCCCATCATGCTTATCGTCACGACGAATGTGCGCTTGCGCCCGATCCTGTCGCCAATTCGGCCAAAGATAAGTGCGCCCAAAGGTCGCATCATGAAGCCGATTGCAAACGTCAGCAATGCAAAAATGAAAGCTGTATTGGCGTCGACGCCCGAGAAGAACTTCTGGGCCAGCACGGACGCCAAGGAGCCATATAGCGCGAACTCATACCATTCAAAGGCCGTCCCGATCGAAGCCGACCAGATCGCGCGTGCCATCGGGGCCGGCTCGGAACCTGTCCGCTCGAGGCTACCCTCCATACCTGCGGAATTGCTCATGTTTGTTTGTCTCCAAAATCTAGGGTGGGCTAGGGCGCTTTTTTCTGCGCCGTAAATACAACTTGAATGGAACCTCAGGGCCCGTCCGCGACGCGCGGCGTGTGCTATGCACCAAATTTCACAGGCGCACCATTAGGTCGGGGACGACCTCGAACAGATCCGTGCAGAGGCCATAGTCGGCCACGGAGAAGATGGGCGCATCGGGACCTTGTTGATCGCGACGAACGCCTTGGCGCCCCTCATGCCTGCCAGGTGCTGGATCGCGCCGGAGATGCCAACTGCCACGTAAAGCTGCGCTTCGACGAATTTGCGCCATCTTGACGTTGGCGAGGTCGATGCCCACGCCGTCCGCCATCACGCGGACCTTTACATCAGAGTCGACCACCGGCTTGATTGGGACATGTATTTTCAAAATCTCACTCCTCTGTTCACACCTCGAGAGGCACGCGTCTCTACACGGCCTCGAAGATTGCTGCCATGCCCTGCCCACCGCCGATACACATTGATTCCAAGCCGTAACGTGCTCCGCGGCGGCGCAGCTCATGCAGCAACGTAGCCAGCATGCGCACCCCAGTCGCGGCAATAGGGTGGCCGAGCGAAATGCCGGAGCCATTGACGTTCAACCGCTCTTGATCGTTCCATTTCCACCCCTTGAGGACCGCGAGCACCTGAACGGCGAACGCCTCGTTGAGTTCGACAAGATCGATCCGATCAAACGAGAATCCGGTGCGCGCAAACAGGCGTTGAACTGCAGGCACGGGAC
>NZ_JBFTND010000312.1:0-5709 GCF_056397305.1 Cupriavidus sp. 05N40 | reverse complement strand
GGCTTGGAGGCGGCGCTACAGGCCGGCAGCGGCAGCGGCAGCGGCGACGGCACGCGGTGCGCGCGCCTCGACGTCCCATGCCACCGCCCGCGTCTGCATCAACGGCTTGGCCAGCGCATCGCCGGCCCTAACCCCTTCGCCGGCTTTCAGGACGAACAGCGGATTGATGTCGATTTCCTGCACGACATTGCGAAGATCGATGGCCAGCGCCGACAAATGCATGAGCGTGTCGACCAGCGCGTCGAGGTCCGCCTTTGGGCGGCCCYGGGCGCCATCCAGGATCGCGAAGGCCCGCAGTTCACGCACCATTTGTTCCGCTTCCGACCGCACGATGGGCGCGAGGCGAAAACTCACATCCTTCATCACCTCGGCGTAGATACCACCGAAGCCCACCATGACGGCGGGTCCGAACAGCGGATCGTTGTTGACGCCGAGGATGAGTTCGTTCGCGCCGCTGACCATCTCCTGCACCAGCACGCCGTCGAGCACCGCTTGCGGCGCATAGGCCTGCGCATTGCGCATGATCTCGTCGAAGGCAGCCGAGACGGTGTCGCTGCCCTGCATGCCCACGCGCACGCCGCCGGCCTCGGTCTTGTGCGGAATGTCGGTCGACTGGACCTTCATGACCACCGGACCGCCCAGGTCAGCGGCGAGGCGAACCGCGTCCGATGCACTGGTCGCCAGTTGCTCTTGCGTGCCGCGGATGCCATAGGCGCTCAATACCTGCTTGGCCTCGTATTCGGTCAGGTCCGTGCCGCGGCCGGCGATGGCGCGGCACACCTCAGGCCGATGAATGAGGAGCGGCTTCTCGCTGGCCAGCGTCTCGATGCGCATGCGCGCCTGTGCGAAAGCCCACAATGCGCCGGCACCACGCGCACAGCGCACCGGGGATTGGTAGCGCGGAATACCGGCGCGATCCAGGATGTCATAGGCCTCCTGCACGCTGGCCGGATCGGCATTCCACGCGACGAGGATCGGAATGTCGCGCTCCCGCGAGACGCGGACGATCTCGCGAGCCAGCTCGACAGCGAGCTTGCCGCTGGCGGCGGCGAGCGCAAGGCCGATCAGATCCACGTTCGGATCGTCTGCAAGTTTCTCGAGCGTGACTTTGAGGAGGTTGGCGTCGGCCAGCAGACTCGCCGTCACGTCCAGTGGATTTGCCACCGCTGCAAACGAAGGAAGCACCTGCTTGAGCGCACTCACGGTCGATGCTTCGAGCGCGGGCAACTGCAATCCACCGTTGGTCGCGCCGTCCGCCATCGCAATGCCGGCGCCACCGGAAATCGTGACGACCGCGAGCCGGTTGCCCTTGGGAAAGCGCCGTGGCAACAGGGCCTTGGCGCAGTCCGCCAGATCGCCGACATCGTTCACTTCGATGATCCCGCTCTGCCGGAATGCGGCGCGGTACAGCGCCATGGCACCGCCGAGGTTGGCGGTGTGCGATGCAGCCGCCCTGGCGCCAGCTTCAGACGTGCCGACTTTCCAGATGAGCATCGGCTTGCCGGCACGCAGCGCGCGCTGGCCGATGCCCACGAGCCTGTGCGCATCCTGGAAGCCCTCGACATAGCCGGCGATCACGTGGGTTTCGGGGTCGTCGATCATCGCGTCCATGAAGTCGAGCGAGGTCGTCACGGATTCGTTGCCGGTCGAGACGTAGTGCCGGAAGCCAATGCCTTCCTGGCTCGCCAGCATCACGATCGAATTGCCGAAGGCGCCGCTCTGCGAGGTGAGGCTGAGATTGCCGGCTGGGTAGGTCAGGCCGTAGGGCGCGCCGAAGCCGACATGGATGCCATCGCTGACGTTCATATAGCCCTGGCAGTTCGGGCCGATTACGTGCATGCCGAATTCGCGGGCCGTGGCAGCGATGTTGCGCCGCGCCTGCGCGCCTTCCTCACCCGTCTCGGCGAAGCCGGAAGAGAGGATCACCGCGAATCGGCAGCCCTTGCGGCCAAGATCGGCCAGCGCGCTGGCGACGCGCTTGGCCGCCACGGCGATCACCGCGACGTCGGGCGCGATGGGCAGCGATGCGACATCCGGATAGCACGGATACCCGCCCACTTCTGCATAGCGCGGATTGACGGGCAGGATCCGGCCCGTGTAGCCCTTGGCCTTGAGATGCGCGATCGGCTGTCCGCTGATGGATGCCAGGTCCTGCGAGGCGCCGATGACGGTAACGGAGCGTGGGTTGAAGAAATGCTTGAAAGTGGACATGAGGTGTTCCTGGCGTACTTCCGGATGGGTCGCGTGCTTCATGCGTCCACCTTGATGTCCCGGGCCTTGATCAGCGCCGCCCAGCGCGTGGTTTCGGCCTGCAGGAGCTTGTCGAACTGCTTCGCGTCGAGCGCGAGGATCTCCGCGTCGAGCGCCGCGAGCTTGTTGCGCACATCGGCGGTGCCCATGGCCGCCTGCAATGCAGAGCCGAGGTAGTCGACGATGGCCGGCGCGGTGCGTGCGTGGACGGCGAGCCCGTACCACGACTGCACCAGCGCGTCCGGATAGCCCGCCTCGGCAATGGTCGGGATGTCGGGCAGCGAGCGCGTCCGCCTGGTGGCATTGACGGCAAGCGGCCGCACGCGCTTGGACTGGATCAGCGGCAGGATCAGGTTCTGCGACACCAGCGCAAACTGCAGTTGCCCGCGCCCCAGGTCCAGCACCGAAGGCGGCTGGCCCTTGTAGCCGACATTGGTGACCCGCAGGCCGGTCGATTCAAAGAACAGCTCCTGCGCGAGATGCAACGAGTTGCCCGCGCCCGGCACCGGGACATTGACCTCGCCCGGCCGCGCCTTGGCCCATGCCGCGAATTCCTTCAACGTCTTCACCGGCACGTCGTTGTGGACCACGAAGACCGAGGGCACCGCCGCCACCGCGCCGATGGCGCGGAAGTTCTGCACGCGGATGCCGGAGTCGGGATACAGCGTCTGGGCCACCGCCAGCACCGGGGTCACGCCCAGCAGCGTGTACCCGTCCGCCGGCGCGCGGCCGGCGAACTCGATGCCGATGCGGCCGTCGGCGCCCGGCCGGTTTTCCACCACCACGCGCTGCGGCAGGTCCAGCGACATCCGGTCGAGCGCCGCGCGCAGCGTGATGTCGACCACGCCTCCCACCGGATACGGCACGATCGCGCGCACCGGCCGGTCGGGGTAGTTGCCCGGTCCCGTGGCGGCCCGGGCCAGTGCCGGCAGCCAGCCGGGGGCGGCCAGCGCCAGGGTGGTTTGCAACGCAGTCCGTGCGAATGCTCGGCGATCCATGTTGTCTCCTTGTTCTGGCCCCGGCTTTCGTGCCGGGTGCCTTTATTCCAGGTATAGCTGCCTCTGCTGCCTCTGCCGCCTCTGCCGGTCAGCCCGGCAGGTAGCTGCGCAGGCGCTCCAGCGACTGCTGCGTCTCGCGTACCAGCCGCTCCATGATGGTCGCCACCGGCTCGACTTCCCGCACCCAGGCGACACTCTGGCCCGCCGCCTCGTACATCAGCGGCGCGATCTCGTGCTCTTCCACCGCCGCCAGCAGGCGCCCGGTCAGCGCCTGCTGGTAAGGCATGTCGAGCGGCTCGGGGGCGCCGGGCGCCGCCCACGCGTCGGAGAACGCGCTGCGCACCACCCGGCAAGGCTTGCCGCTGTGCGCGCGCGTGATGACGGTGTCTTCGCTGCCCGCGGCCAGCAGCCGCTCGGTCAGCGCGGCCGGCAGCCGGTGCTCGGTGCTGCCCAGCCACACCGTGCCGAGCCATGCGCCTTGCGCACCCATCGCCAGTGCCGCGGCGACCTGGCTGCCTTCGCCGACGCCGCCGGCGGCAAGCACCGGCCGGCCTTCCGCCGCCGCGATGATCTGCGGCACCAGCGTGAAGGTGCCGGTGGTCCCGGTATGCCCGCCCGCGTCATAGCCCTGCGCGACCAGCACATCGACGCCGGCCGCGATGGCCTTGCGTGCATGCTTGATGGCGCCGACCAGCGCCATCGTGGTCTTGCCGGCACGCCGCACCCTGGCAAGGGTGTCGACGGGCGTGCCGACACCGGCCGCGAAGACTTCTACCGCGCTCTCGGCCACTGCCTCGACCTGCTCCTCGAACAAGGCCTGCGAGCGCACATACTGCGAGAAGAAGTTGCCTTGCGAGGCCGGCGGCACATCGAAGCGCTCGAACAGGCTGTCGACAAACTGGCGATGCCCGTCCGGAATGGCCGCCGCCACGTCATCGGGGGTGGAGACGCCCGGCAGCGCGGTCGGCAGCAGCAGGTCCACGCCGACGGGAACGCCGGGACACAGCGCGCGCAGGTCGCGCAGCTTTTGCGCGAGTTCGTTGGGGCCGTCGCGCGCGGCGGCATAGACGCCGAGTCCGCCCGCATTGGAGATCGCCGCGGCCACTTCGATGCTGTGCGCCAGTCCGAAGATCGGGTAGCGGATGCCGAGCCGGCGGCACAGCGCGTTGGCCAGGGGATTGTGGCTGGTCTCGGTCATCAGTGCGCTCCGAACAGGTCCGGGTCAAAGTCGAGGCAGGGGTGCTGCGGCATCGCCGCTGCCGTCTTCATCACGTACCTGCCGATCAGGTTCTTGTGGACTTCGCTGGTGCCCTCGCCGATCTGGTTCATCTTGGCATCGCGCAGGAAGCGTTCGATCGGATAGGCATTCAGGTAGCTGTTGCCGCCGAGCAGCTGCGCGCAGTCCACCACCACGCGCATGCACAGGTCGGTGCTGTGCATCTTGGCGATCGAGGCGTGGATCGACGTTTCGGGGTCCTCGCGGTCGTAGCGCTGCGCCGCGCTGTACACCAGGCAGCGCGCGGCTTCGATGCGCGCTGCCATGTCGGCCAGCATCCACTGGATGCCCTGGTGCTCGCCCACTGCCTTGCCCGACACTTGCCGATGCCCGGCGTACTGCGCCGCGATCTGCAGCGCGCCGGCCATCCGCCCCAGTGCAATCGCCGCATGGCCGATCCGGGCGCGCACCAGCGTGTCCTGCGCCAGCGCCATGCCCTGTCCCTCTTCGCCGAGGCGATGCGACGCCGGCACGAACACGTCGTCCAGACGCACCTCCGCGATCGGCACGCCATGCCAGCCGAGCTTGGGGATGATGGCCGAGACGCTGAGCCCTTCGGCTTCGCGCGGCACCAGGAACGCAGTCAGCCCTTTGCTGCCGCCGGGCCCGTCGGCGAGCGATGCCACCACCACAAACATGTCGGCCACCGTGGCGCGGGTAATGAACTTCTTCACCCCCGACAACCGGTAGCCGCCGGGGTGCCGGCTGGCGACGGTGCGCAGCCGAGCGAGGTCCGAGCCCGCGCCGGGCTCGGTCAGCGCGAACGCGGATTGCTTGTCGCCGCGGGCCAGCAGCGGCACCGTCTGCGCGCACAGCTCGGGCGAGCCGCCCGCGACGATCGGGCGCGACGACAGGTCCGTGCCCGTCACGAGCGAGGCCGCGGTGCTGCAGACCCGGGCGATTTCTTCGATGATCCTGACGCGCAGCAGCATCGATGCCGCCGTGCCGCCAAATTCCCGGGGGAATGCCGTGGCGATGACGCCGCTTTCGGCCAGCGCGCGGAAGGTGTCCCAGGCGAAGTCGTCATTGCGGTTTGCCGCATTGGCCTTCGGGCCGATGGTTTCCTGGACCAGCGCCTGGACTCGGGCCAGCGTATCGGTTTGCGCCGCGTCGAGCGGCGCCAGCGGATGGCGTTCGGCGGATAGGGGCATGGGTCGGTGTCTCCTCGTGTGGGTCAGTGTGGTC
>NZ_JBFTND010000311.1:0-5746 GCF_056397305.1 Cupriavidus sp. 05N40 | reverse complement strand
CCGGCATCCAGTGCGAGCCCTGGTGCACCATCTGGAAATAGGCGTGCTGGCCGTTGGTGCCGGTGGTGCCCCACACCACGGGCGCGGTGCCGCGCTCTGCCACGCTGCCGTCCAGCTGCACCGACTTGCCGTTACTCTCCATTTCCAGCTGCTGCAGGAAGGCCGGCAGCAGCTCCAGCGGCTCGCAATACGGCGCCACGCAGCGGCTGGCGGTGCCGAGGAAGCTGCGGTACCAGACGTCGAGCAGGCCCAGGATCAGCGGCATATTGGCGCGCGGCTCGGTATCGGCGAAGTGCCGGTCCATGGCGCGCGCACCGTCCAGCAACTGGCGAAAGCGCGCAAAGCCCACCGCCAGCGCGATCGACAGGCCCACCGCCGACCACAGCGAGAAGCGCCCGCCCACCCAGTCCCAGAACGGGAACATATTGACGGGGTCGATGCCGAACGCCGCCACCGCATCGCGATTGGTGGAAACGGCCACGAAATGCCGCGCCAGCTTGTCCCGCGGCACGCCCTGGCGCAGGAACCAGTCGCGCGCGGTGTTGGCGTTGACCATGGTTTCCAGCGTGGTGAAGGTCTTCGAGCAGACCACCACCAGCGTGCCGGCCACGTCCAGCCGCGCCAGCACGCGCGCCAGGTCGCTGCCGTCCACGTTGGCGACGAAGTGCATGCGCGGGCCGGCGTCATCGAGATGGGCCAGCGCGCGGCACACCATGCGCGGGCCCAGGTCCGAGCCGCCGATGCCGATATTGACCACGTCGGTGATCACGCGGCCATCCCAGCCGCGCCACTCGCCACCGCGCACGGCCTCGGTGAAGCGTTCCATCTGCGCGAGTACCGCCGCCACCTCGCCGGCCACCGGCACACCCTGGGCCTGGAAGTCGTCTTCGGGTCGCGCGCGCAGCGCCACGTGCAGCGCGGCGCGACGTTCGGTGACGTTGACCGGCTCACCGCGGAACATGGCGTCGCGCCGCTCTGCCACCCCGGCCTCGCTGGCCAGCGCGAACAGCAGGTTCAGGGTGGTGTCGTCGACGCGGTTCTTGGCGTAGTCCAGCGTCAGGCCGGCAGCTTCCACCACGAAGCTGGCGCCGCGCGCCTCGCCCGCGCGGCCTTCGAACCAGTCGCGCAGGCGCGCCTGGCGGATGGTCTGCGCGTGGATCTGCAGGCGGTGCCAGCTGGGCAGGGATTGGGACATCTTCAATGCTCCTCGATGCTTGGGGAAAAACCGCGGCGGGCCATGCAAGGCACGCCGCGCACGACTCACAGTTCCTCGTGCCACACTGCGCCATCGCGCGACAGCAGCGCGCTGGACGAGGCCGGGCCCCAGGTGCCGGCGGTGTACAGCTTGGGCGACGTATTGTTCAGGTGCCAGGCCTGCTGGATGGGCGCGACCCAGCGCCAGGCCTGGGCCTGCTCGTCGCGCCGCACGAACAGCCCCAGGCGACCGCGGATCACGTCGAGCAGCAGGCGCTCGTAGGCGCCCATCTTGCGATCGTTGCGGTTGCCCTGCCAGCGCGGCAGCATGCGCTGCAGGTCCAGCGTGGCGGGTTGCAGCGCCTGCGTGTCGCCCGGCGCCTTGACCATGAAGTCCAGGCGGATGCTCTCCTCGGGCTGCAGGGTGATGACCAGGCGGTTGCCTGGCTCATGGTCGAGCGAACGCGGGAACAGCGAATAGGGCACGTCGCGGAACTGCACGACGATCTCCGCCAGGCGCTCCTGCATGCGCTTGCCCGTGCGCAGGTAGAACGGCACGCCGGCCCAGCGCCAGTTGGCGATCTCGGCCTTGATGGCGACGAAGGTCTCGGTCTGGCTGTCGGACGGGATGGCGGACTCGTTGACGTAGCCGGTCACCGCGTCGCCGCTGGCGGCGCCGCGGCAATACTGGCCGCGCACCACTTTCTCTGCCACCTCGTCGAGCGCGATGGGCTTGAGCGCCTTGAGGATCTTCAGCTTCTCGTCGCGGATGGCATCTTCCGACAGGCTCGAAGGCGGCTCCATGGCCACCATGCACAGCAGTTGCAGCAGGTGGTTCTGCACCATGTCGCGCAGCGCACCGATGCCGTCATAGAAGGCACCGCGCTTGTCCACGCCGATCTCCTCGGCAATGGTGATCTGCACGTCGCGCACCCATTCGCGCCGCCACAGCGGCTCGAACAGCGCATTGGCAAAGCGCATCGCCATCAGGTTCTGCACCGACTCCTTGCCCAGGTAATGGTCGATGCGATAGATCTGGTCCTCGGCGAAATGCCGCGACACCGCGGTATTGATGGCGTCGGACGAGGCCAGGTCGTGGCCCAGCGGCTTCTCCAGCACGATGCGCACGCCAGCGTGGTTCAACCCGGTGCGCGCCAGCTGGTCGCAGATCGGCACGAACAGGTGCGGCCCGGTCGCCAGGTAGAACACCACCACCGGCGCGGCCCGGCTGCGCACCACCTCGGCCAGCGCATCGAAGCCCTCCGGGGCATTGGCGTCCACCTGCAGATAGACGATGCGCTCCACGAAAGGCTGCCACGCTTCAGCCGCCGCGGCGGCGGGCAAGCCGGGACGCACCTTGGCTTCCAGCATCGCCAGGTAGGCATCCAGGCCGAGCGGCTGGCTGCCCAGCGCAAGGATGCGCCCGCGCGGGTGCAGCGATCCCACGCGGTGGGCATCGAACAGCGCCGGCAGCAGCTTGCGCGTGGCGAGATCGCCGGTGCCGCCGAAGAGGACAAAATCAAACTCGGGCACCGGGGCTACGGCTTTGCTTGGCATCATGTCACCAGTTGGTTGATATGGGTTGATATGGGTTGATATGGGTTGATATGCGTCGATGTCGGTTCGGTCGGATATGGCGCCGGCGCCGTTCAGCGCGGGGCCGCCCATCCTTTATAGTCGTTGACGTTGGCCCGCGTGACCAGCGCGGGCGCCAGCAGCACGGTGGCGCTGGCGGGCGCATGGCCATTCATCAGCCCCACGCCGATCTCCACCGCGGTCCGCGCGATGGCCCACGGGTCCTGGCTGGCCGAGGCCTGCACCAAGGTGTCGGCCTTCAGCGCGGCCTCGATGTCCGGCGCGCCGTCCACCGAGGCGATCGCGATGCCGCGCCGGTTCAGCTGGCGCGCGGCCAGGTCGGCGCCCACGGCCTGCGGGTCGTTGATGGTGAACACCGCGTCCACCTTGGGAAAGCGCGTCAGGTATAGCTGCATCACGTTGAGGCCGCCCTCGCGCGAGCCCTTGGCATCCTGGTCATCGGACAGGATGTGGATGCCGGGATGCTTGCCAAGCACCGTCTTGCAGCCCTTGACGCGGTCCAGCACCGCCGACACCGCCGGACCGTTCTGGATGATCAGGTTGCCTTGCCCGTTGAGCCTGTCGGCCAGGAAGCCGCAGGCCAGCGCGCCGGCCTGGATGTTGTCGGTCTGCACGGTGGCGTCGGCGCCGGCGGCAGCCACGTCCACCGCCACCACCACGATCCCGGCACGGCGCGCCTTCTTCACCGCTGGCTCGATGGCGCGGGCGTCGGCCGCGTTGATCAGGATCAGGTCCACCTTGGAGACGATGAAGCTGTCGATATGCGAGAACTGCTTGTTGAGGTCGTAGTCGGCCGACAGCACGGTGACCTTGGCGGCGGGGTTCACCTGCCTGGCGGCGGCCTCGGCGCCGCGCCCGAGCGCGACGAAGTACGGGTTGCCGAGCGAGCCTAGCGTGACGCCCACTTTCTTCAGTTGTCGTGCGGGCCCGGGTGCGACGACGGTGGCGGTAGCCGCCGATGCGTCCTGCGCGCCGGCGTCGCCGGGCTGGCACAGTGCCGCCAGGGACGCCAGGGCGGTCAGCGCCAGCGCCGTGAAAGATGATCTGGACATGTCGAGTCTCCTGTCGCCGTGGTTGCGCATGCCGCTCACGTGCGCGCCGAATCCTTGCGGCGGTAGCGGTCCAGCGCCACCGCGCCGATGATCACCAGGCCCTTGATGATGTATTGCCAGATGTCAGACACGCCCAGCAGCACCAGCCCGTTGGACAGCACCGCGATGATCAGCGCGCCAATCAGCGTGCCGGCGATGGAGCCCGTGCCGCCGACGAAGCTGGTGCCGCCCAGGATCACCGCGGCAATCGCATCCAGCTCGTAGGACTGGCCCAGCTGCAGCCCGTTGGCCGCGTACAGCCGCGAGGCCGACATCACGCCGCCCAGGCCGGACAGCAGACCCGATACGGCATACACGAACAGCAGCACCACCCACACCTTGATGCCCGACAGCCGCGCCGCCTCGGCATTGCCGCCCACCGCGTAGATCTGCAGGCCGAGCACGGTCCGGCGCAGCACGAACCACGACACCGCCACCACGGCGGCTGCGATCACCACCAGCCAGGGCACGCCCAGCACCTCGCCGTTGCCGATAAAGGCAAAGCCGATGTCAGGGTTGTAGATCGTGCCGTCCTGGCCCACCAGCCGGGCCAGGCCGCGCACCGCCGTCAGCGTGCCCAGCGTGACGATGAACGGCGGCAGCTTCATGAAGGCCACCAGCACGCCGTTGACGAGACCGAACAGCAACCCGCAGGCCAGCGCCGCCGGCACGCCCAGCGCGCCGAGCTGCGGCACCAGCGATACCAGCATGGCCACCACCGCCGAGATGGAAAGGATGGAGCCCACCGACAGGTCGATGCCGCCGGTCAGGATCACGAAGGTCATGCCCGCGGCCAGCACCATGTTGATGGACGCCTGCTGGGCCACGATGGACAGGTTCTGCAGGCTGGCGAAGTTGTCCGCCAGCAGCGAGAAGCCCAGGCACAGCAGCACCAGCACGGGCAGCATGCCGAGCGCGCGCAGGCGCTCCTGCGTGGTGGCGCGACCGTGCGCGGCGCGCTGGCCGGCTTGCGTGGTGGCCAGGACCGGCGCGGCGTTGGCCGAGCGGGCGGGATGGCGGATCGATTCATGCATGGCTGTCTCCTGCGCCGGCCGCCGCGTAAGCGCGGGCCGGCGTCGTTGTCACTGTGTGTCGCTGCGTATCTCTGTGCCGAACCGTGCCGGACTGTGCCGGACCATGCGGATCGGGGGCGGCTGGCGTGCCGCGCTCAATGCAATGGATGGCCGCCGGCCTGGGCGAACGTGCCGCCCGTGCCGCCCGGGCCGCCGTCGCGCGGGAACATCGCTTGTTCCGCCTCCTGCGCGGCCCCGGTGGCCAGGCTGATGATGCGTTCCTGCGTCTCGGCCGCGCTGGCACCGGGCAGCACTTCGCCGGCCAGCGCGCCCTCGCGCATCACCAGCACCCGGTCGCACAGGCCGACCACTTCGGGCAGCTCGCTGGAGATCAGCAGGATGGCCACGCCGCTCTCGGCCAGCGCGTTGATCAGGCGGTAGATCTCCGACTTGGCCCCGATGTCCACGCCGCGCGTGGGCTCGTCGAGGATCAGCACGCGCGGCATCATCTCCAGCAGCCGCGACAGCATCACCTTCTGCTGGTTGCCGCCCGACAGCGCGCCCACGTTGACCTGCGCGTGCGCCACGCGGATGCCCAGCATGTCGATGGCGGCGCTGGTGCGGCGGCGCGCGGCAGGCCGGTTCAGCCGGCCCAGGCCGAGCGCGTCGCGCGTGGCCACCATCAGGTTGATGTTCTCGTGCACGCTCTGGTCCAGGAACAGGCCCTGCAGCTTGCGGTCTTCGGTCAGGTAGGCGATGCCGGCGTCGATGGCGGCGCGCGGGCCGCCCGTCGGCAGCGGCACCAGCCCGGCCGGTCCGGCCACGCGCACCTCGCCGCGCACGCGCGCATCG
>NZ_JBFTND010000310.1:0-6001 GCF_056397305.1 Cupriavidus sp. 05N40 | reverse complement strand
GGTGTATTCCAGATCACGGACTGGCTGGTGCGGCCGTTGCGCCGGATCATCCCCGGCCTGGGTGGCATCGACTGGGCCACGCTGCTGGGCGCATGGCTGACCGCGATCGTGTTCCTGCTGCTGGTGATCATGCTGTCGGGCGCCGATCCGTCCACCCTGCTGCCGCTGCTGGTGTTCATCTCGCTGCTCAACGTGCTGAAATGGGGCATCAGCATGGTGATGTGGGTCACGTTGCTGATGGCCATCCTGTCGTGGGTGAACCCGCATTCGCCGGTCACCCCTGCCATCAACCACCTGACCGAACCGCTGCTGCGCCCGATCCGCCGCGTGGTGCCGCGCCTGGGCGGCTTCGATATCTCGCCGCTGGTGCTGTTCGTGATCGCGCAGATCCTGCTGATGATCATCGCCCGCCTGGGCGCGGGGCTGTTCGGCGCCCGATTCGGGCTCTGATTCGGGCTCTGATTCGGGCTCTGATTCGGGCTCTGAAGGACACATTGGCGGGGCGCGAGTGGCGCATGAGCAGCCCAGAACACTTGAATTGACGCTGAGGGGCTGCCAAAGGTGCCTGCCGGGGCGCCGGCGAGCCTTCGCCTGGCCCGTCGCCAGCGGCATGCAGGACTACCATTGTCCATGACGTTGGACAGTGTTTCGAGGATTAGGGCTTTTTCCTGGGAAGCCGGCAGCATACATTACGGGCAACGTGGCGCACGCCACTAAGCATCACGATAAGCCCAGGAAGAAAAGCTCCATGAAGACCCTCGCACAGCCCCGCACCCTCGCCGCAACCCTACTCTGCGCCATTGGCCTGTCGCTGGCCGCCGCTTCCGCGCACGCCAGCACGCCGGTCTCGGACCTGGCCCGCCTGGACGGCAGCATCGGCCGCCAGATCGACGCTTTCACCGACGGCGCACGCCAAGGCCCGCGCGACCCGTTCACCGATGGCGCGCTGACCGGCCAGCGCGATGCGTTCACCGACGGTGCCCGCAGCGTGAGCGATGCGCGCAGCAGCTTCAGCGACGGCGCCTGAGCACAGCACAACGGCATCCCCCGGGACGGAAGAGACAACAGCAGCAGGCCAAGGCCGGCCTGCCAGCCGGTCATGCAGCCGCGCCAGCCCTCACGGGCCGGGCGCGGCTGTTTCGTTTTGGGCGCGCCGCAGCAGCTCAGCCGTCCTCGCGCAGCTGGCCCTGCAGGTCGGAGGCCGCCATCATGGCCTCCACGGCTTCCATGAACACGCGTACCTTGCGCGGCTGCAGCCTGCGGTCCGGCAGCAGGGCAAAGACCCGGAGCGGCGGCGTCAGGAAGTCCGGCATGACCTTGACCAGCCGCCCCTGCGCGACCTCCGCCTCGCAATAAGCCTCTGACAACCGCGCGATGCCAAGTCCGGCCAGCGCCCCTTGCAGGCGCAATTCCGCGTTGGAAGTCTGCATGCGCGGGCGGATCGGCACGGACACGCGTTCCTCGCCACGCATGAACTCCCACATCCCGTCCCYGGGCGTGGTCAGCGTGGGCAGGTTGGACAGGTCCTCCGGTTGCAGTTGCTGCGGCAGGCTGGCGGCCAGCGCCGGCGCCGCGAACAAGCCACGTTCGACGTGATAGATGCGCCGCGCCACCGTGCCGGAGTCGGGCAGGTCGTTATCGACCGCGACGAAGGCGACATCGAAGCCGTCACGGATGGGATCGACCATGCCCTGGCAGATTTCCACCTTCACATCGAGGGCCGGGTGGGCGGCAAGCGTATGACAGATCACGCCGCCCAGGCGCTGCGCACCGAACTCGTACGGCGTGGCGATACGCAGCACGCCTTGCACGCGCTCCTCGCGCGCCAGCGTTTCCTGCCGGATCTCGCGCAGCCGCGCGAACAGCGGCGCCACATCGCGGTACACGGCGCTGCCGGCGTCGGTCAGACGCATGCGCCGGGTGGTACGCTGCAGCAGCTTGGCTCCGATGGCGGCTTCCAGCCGTGCCACCGCCGCCGAGACCCGGGACTTCGGGCAGTCGAGCTGCTCGGCCGCTGCCGTGAAAGTGCCTTGCTCGACCACGCAGCAGAAGGCTTCCCAATCGTTCCACTGGATTGTCTCGTTCACCAGGCCGGTCTTCCTTTTCCAAACTATGTTTCCAGACGCGCGCCATTATGCGGCACGCGCTGCGGCCGCGCAGGGCAACACTGGCGCGCGGCGCGCATTTCCTCTACCCTTTCGGCCTTTCCGTGCATATTCGGCGTTCGGCCGAACCGACCGATGGCCAGCCCTGCCGCTCCAGACAATCCAGCCAACCCTGCCGCCGGCGCCGGCGCGGACCCCGCAGCACCGGCCCAGGAAAAACCGAGCGATACCTATGTGCAGTCCTTCGCACGCGGCCTTTCGGTCATCCGCGCCTTCGATGCCCAGCATCCGGCCCAGACGCTGAGCGAGATCGCTCAGGCCAGCGGCCTGACGCGCGCCGGCGCGCGCCGGATCCTGCTGACGCTGGTGGGGCTGGGCTATGTGCGCGCCGACGGGCGCCTGTTCCGCCTGACGCCCAAGATCCTGGACCTCGGCTTCGCCTACCTGACCTCGATGCCGTTCTGGAACCTGGCCGAGCCGATCATGGAGGCGCTTTCGCAGGAGGTGCACGAGAGCTGTTCGATCTCGGTGCTCGATGGCACCGAGATCGTCTACGTGCTGCGCGTGCCGGCACGCAAGATCATGACCATCAACCTGTCCATCGGCAGCCGCCTGCCGGCCTATTGCTCGTCGATGGGCCGCGTGCTGCTGGCCGGCCTGCCGGACGCGGAGCTGGAGCGCGTGCTGGGCGCCTCCGACCTGCGCGCCCGCACCAGTCGCACGGTCACCGATCCCGCGGCACTCAAGACCATCGTCGCCGGCATCCGCGAGCGCGGCTGGGCGCTCAACGATCAGGAACTCGAGGAGGGCCTGGTGTCGCTGGCGGCGCCCATCCGCAACCGCGCGGGACAGATCATCGCCGCCATCAATATCAGCGGCCAGGCCAACCGCACCAGCGCCGACGAGATGGCCGCCAGTTTCCTGCCGCCGCTGCTGGCGGCGTCCGAGAAGATCTCGAACCTGATCAGCCTGCGAACCTGAGAGAGCGCGCTCAGCGCGCCTCGCCCGCGGGCAGCGCGACGCTGCCGAACTCGGCCGAGCGCGTGCCCGGCAACGGATGGTTGCTGGCGCCGAAATACGCGAAGGCCGCGGACAGCTTGACCGCCTCGGAACTGTTCCGGCCCGCGCTGTGGAACAGCCGGCTGTCGAAGAACAGCACGTCGCCGCGCGCCAGCGCCAGCGGCCGCACGCCGCGCAGCAAAGCCTGGCTGGCCGGGTGYGATTCGATCAGGAACTCCGCCGCGTCGAGCTGCCCCGGTTCCAGCGCCACCGTGTGCGAGCCGGGAATCACGCGCAGCACGCCGTTGCTCTCGTCCTCGCGCCCCAGCGCCAGCCACACCGTCACCAGTTCAGGACTGGCGAACGACCAGTAGCGCGTATCGCGGTGCCAGCCGGTCTGGCTGCCATAGTGCGGATGCTTGGTCATCACGCAGTTGTGGTGCGCCAGCGTCAGGCAGACCGGCTCGCCCAGCAGCGTCGACACGACCTGCGTCACCGCGGGGTCGCTTGCCCACTGGCGGAAGGCTTCGTCGCGCCCGTAAGCCTGGCGCAGGCGGCGCACGGTGCCGCCGCCCGCCGCATCGCGGCTGGCCGGCGCGCCCGGATAACCGAGTTCGGCTTCGTATTCCACCGGCGCTGCCGCCTGGGCCAGTTGCGCGCGCGTGACCTGCTCGAGGCGGTCGCAGACTTCGGGCGGCGCAAAGCCACGCAGCACGATAAAGCCATCGGCATGGAAGGCACGGTTCAGCGCTTCCAGTTCGGCGGGAGCGGGAACGATGGCGGAGGCCTGGGCTGCCGCCGAAGCAGCGGCGCCCGGGGATGCGGCGAGGGGGRAGTTCATTGCAGCGGATGTGGGTTGGCAGGGCTGACAGCTTCGATAATGCCAGAAGCCGCGCCATCCGGCGTGATCTGGCGCAAGCCGGCCCGCCAGTAGCCCTCGCTACGTGCGCAAACAGACTGTTCCCCGGTACACGCGCGCCGCTACAATGGCCGGGTCCTCGATCCGACCCGCAGGCCTCCAGTGACCGCTCGCCCCCGCATCGTCGCCTCGCTCTCCGAGGCGGAAGCCCAGCTTGGCCGCATCGTCCTGGGCAAGCCCCGGCAACTCCGCCTGGCGCTGGCCTGCATGCTGGCGCGCGGCCACCTGCTGCTCGAGGACCTGCCCGGCGTGGGCAAGACCACGCTGGCCCATGCGCTGGCGCGCACGCTCGGCCTGCAGTTCCAGCGCGTGCAGTTCACCAGCGACCTGCTCCCGGCGGACCTGATCGGCGTCTCCGTGTATATGCGCGACAGCGCCGAATTCCGCTTCCATCGCGGGCCGGTCTTCGCGCAGGTGGTACTCGCCGACGAAATCAACCGCGCCWCGSCCAAGACGCAGAGCGCCTTGCTCGAAGCCATGGCCGAAGGCCAGGTCACGCACGATGGCGTCACGCATGCGCTGCCCTCGCCGTTCTTCGTCATCGCCACGCAGAATCCGCTGGACCAGATCGGCACCCACGCGCTGCCCGAGTCGCAGCTCGACCGCTTCACCATGCGGCTGTCGCTGGGCTACCCCGATGCGGCCTTCGAGCGTGTGCTGTACCTCGGCGGCGCGGCGCCCGCGGCCGCCGCTCCCGTGATGGATTCGGACCAGGTGGCGGCGCTGCAGCAGGCCGCGGCGCAGGTCTATGCCGGCCCCGCCCTGGTGGACTATGCGCTGGCGCTGGTGCAGGCCACCCGCGCGCATCCTGGCTTTGCGGCCGGGCTGTCGCCGCGCGCCGGCCTTGCGCTGCTGGCCTGCGCGCGGGCCTGGGCCCTGCTCCACCAGCGCGACATGGTGTTGCCGGAAGACGTGCAGGCGGTGTTCGAGCCGGTGGCCGGCCACCGGCTGCTGCCCGCGAGCGGCGCCGGCGCGGGACAGGAGACCATCGCGCGGCTGCTGGCCGACGTTGCCATTCCCTGAGCCGCGATGTCGCGCAGCCGGCCGCTCTCGCCGCATAGCCCGCCGCGGCCGTCCCCGGCACGTGCGCCGGGCCGCAAGCCATGGCCCTCAGCCACGGCGCCGTGGCTGCGGCGCAGGCGCGCGCCCCGGCAAGGCGTGGTGACGCTCGACCGCCAGCATCTCTATATCCTGCCCAGCCGCGCGGGCCTCGGCTTTGCATTGCTGCTGCTGGCCATGCTGCTGACTTCGCTCAACTACAACATCAGCCTCGGCTTCGCCCTCACCTTCCTGCTGGGCGGCATCGGCATGGCTTGCATGTGGCAGGCCTACCGCAACCTGCTCGACATGACCGTGGCCGGCGCCAGCGCCGCGCCGGTCTTCGTCGGCGAGTCCGCTGCGTTCAGCCTGCGCGTGGCGGGCGTCGCCGGCGACGATGCGCCGGTGCGCATCGGCATCGAAGCCACGCTGCCGGCGCAGGCCGGAGCGCCGCCGGCCAGCCTGAGCCTGGCGCGCGGCACCGCGGGCACGCTCACGCTGCGGCTGCCCACCAGCCGGCGCGGCTGGCTTGCGCTGCCGCGCGTGACGCTGTCGAGCCGCTTTCCGTTCAACCTCTTCCGGGTATGGAGTTACGCCGACCTGCCGCTGGCCGCCCTGGTCTACCCGCTGCCCGAGGCCGGCGCACCGCCGCTGCCGTTCGCCACGCAGGCGGACGAGGATGGCGCGTCCACGCTGGTGTCGGACGACGGTACCGACCAGTTGCGGCGCTACCGTAGCGGCGACCCGCTACACCGCATCGCCTGGAAGCACAGCGCGCGCACCGGGCGCTGGCTGAGTCGCACCGGGCAGTCCGGCAGCCAGCCGTCCTGCTGGCTCGAATGGCATTCGATGCCGCCCGCCCTGGGCAACGAGGCACGGCTGTCGCGCCTGTGCGCATGGGTACTGGCCGCGGGCGATGCAGTGGAGATCGGCCTGCGGC
>NZ_JBFTND010000309.1:0-6036 GCF_056397305.1 Cupriavidus sp. 05N40 | reverse complement strand
GCGTTCAGCGAAATCGTTGCGGATAGCCGGCTGATTCTGCACGGAAGCAGGCAAAGGGAGACACCACTCCCGAGCATGTATCGCGACGAATCGGTGCTTGTATCCGCTCAATCATCTCAGGAGAGCAACATTGGAGACACCAAACAAAGGAGGCCGCGGCTGGATCTGGCCGCTCCTCCTCGCCCCCTACATCGGCCTCTTGTGGCTGCCGTTCTATATCAGCGCACAGCCCGAGTGGTTCGGCTTTCCGTTCTTCTATTGGTATCAGTTCCTCTGGGTGCCAATCACCTCCATGCTGCTGTACGTCGTGTATCGGGGGATGAAATGATCGATACATCGGCGGTCGACGGCGTGGCGATGGCGGTATTCATTGCGTTCTTCGTGCTCGTTACTGTGCTGGGCTTCGTTGCAGCGCGCTGGAAACGCGGCGACCTGTCCCAGCTTCACGAATGGGGTCTCGGTGGCCGGCAATTCGGCACGGTGATCTCGTGGTTCCTTGTTGGCGGGGATTTCTATACGGCATATACGGTCATCGCGGTCCCTGCGCTGGTCTATTCGGTGGGCGCGTATGGCTTCTTCGCGATGCCCTACACGATCATCGTCTATCCGTTCGTGTTCGCGGTCATGCCGAAACTGTGGGAGATCTGCCACCGCAAGAACCACATCACGGCGGCCGACTACGTGCAGGGCGAATTCGGCGGCAAATGGCTGCCGGCGGCAGTCGCCGTCACGGGGATCGTCGCCACGCTGCCGTACATCGCGCTGCAACTCATCGGCATGCAGGTGGTGATCAAGGGCCTCGGCGTCGATGGCGAACTGCCCCTGATTGTCGCCTTCGCCATCCTGGCCGTGTACACCTATTCGAGCGGCTTGCGTGCGCCGGCGATGATCGCCTTCGTGAAAGACATCATGATCTATATCGTGGTCATTGCCGCGATATCGATTATCCCGAGCAAGCTCGGTGGCTACGGTGCGCTGTTCCATGCAGCCGACACGTACTTCGCTGCCAAGGGCGGGGTCACGGGCATCATCCTGAAGCCATCGCAGTTCACGGCGTATGCGACGCTGGCACTCGGATCGGCGCTGGCAGGGTTCATGTATCCGCATACCATGACGGGCGTGTTGTCGTCGAGTTCGGCAAACACAGTGCGCAAGAACGCCATCGCGCTGCCGGCTTACACGCTGTTGCTGGGCCTGATCGCGCTGCTGGGCTATATGGCAGTCGCGGCCGGCGTGCACGTGACGTCCGCTTCGGACGTGGTGCCGGCGCTCTTCCTCAAGTTGTTTCCGTCGTGGTTCGTGGGCTTTTCGGCGGCCGCCATCGCCATCAGCGCGCTGGTGCCGGCAGCCATCATGTCGATTGGCGCGGCAAATCTCTTCACGCGGAATCTATACGAGCCGCTGATCGCGCCGAACGTGACTCCTGAGATGGAAGCGAAGAGTGCCAAGCTGTTCTCGCTGGTCGTGAAGTTTGGCGCGCTGCTCTTCATCATCGTGCTGCCGACGCAATACGCGATCGACCTGCAGTTGCTCGGCGGTGTCTGGATTCTCCAGATCTTCCCGGCGGTCGTGTTCACGTTATACACGCGGCGCCTGACTGCGCCTGGACTATTTGCCGGCTGGGCTGTCGGCATCGTCACGGGTACGAGCCTGGCGATCTCCCTGGGGCTGAAGCCGGTGTACACGCTGCACTTTGGCGATGCCGCCTATCCGACTTATATCGGTGTGATTGCGCTGGTGCTCAATATCGTCGTGTCTACGGTGGTATCGGCGGTGACACAGAAGCATCGTGTTGCCGACGACAGGGCTTCCGTCGCCGCCCGGTAGCGCGTGCCGCCTTCCGGCCTGGCGGGCTGGAAGGCGGCGCGGGTTGCCCGGCGCGGCCCTGGGGTCTGGCGGACAGATGAGCCGATGAAAATCGCTGTTATCGCCTTTTAGTGGTGTTCCAATAAAACAATCTGGAGATTTGATGAAGAAGGTTCTTGCGGTATTTGCCGCATCCATTGCAGCCAACGCCGTATATGCCCAATCGAACGTGACGCTGTACGGTGTTGCTGACGCTGGCGTTGAATATATCAACAATGCGGGGCGCAACGGGGATGGTCTCGCACGGGTAACTTCGGGAAATCAGTCAGGCTCGCGCTGGGGGTTGCGTGGCGCGGAGGACCTGGGCAGCGGGATGAAGGCAGTCTTCCAGCTGGAAAGTGGCTTTGATATCGACACCGGCAATTCCGGTCAGAGCGCTCGCCTGTTTGGCCGCGATGCATACGTGGGACTGGAAAGCCGGTATGGTTCGCTGCGTCTTGGACGGCAGCAGACCTCGATGCGCGAATTCRGCTCTGCCTACGATCCCACCGTCATCGCCGACCGCTACGGCATGCTTTCGATTGCACCGGAGTTTGGTGCGCGCGCGGACAATGCCATCAAGTATATGGGCGCGTTCGGCGGGGTCACTGCGCAAGCCTTCTACTCGTTCCAGGCCAATGGCACCGAGGTAGCCGGCAGCAACGTATTCKGGCGCGAATTTGGCGCATTCGTCAATTACGCGAGCGGCCCGTTCTCGGTGGGTGCGGCCTATGACGATATCCATGTCGGTACGGCGGCGAATCAGGCGCCGGTCATCCGCCGCGTTTCCGTGGGGGGCGCTTACTCTGTTGGTGCCGCCAAGGTATTTGCAGGGTATCGCCTGGCCAAGGCGTACGACGGTGCAAGACTGCCGGGCGCGCAAGCGGCCGATGCGGGCTCCAACTTCTACTGGCTGGGTGTGATCTACAAACTCACGCCGGCGTTCTCGGTGCTGGGCACGGCTTACTACCAGGACTTCCGGCAGACCGGGTCGGACCCTTGGCAGTTCGTGCTGACCGGCGACTACACGCTGTCCAAGCGCACCGACGTCTACCTGTCGATGTCCTACGCGCTCAACAAGGACAGTTCCCAGCTCGGTGTCAACGGCTTCAACAGTGGCAGCGGCGCAACCGCCGTCTTTAACGTACAGCCCGGCAAGAACCAKGTCGGTGGGGTGATGGGGATCCGTCACCGGTTCTGATGCGCTTTGCCCCGACAACGGGGCGTTGTCTTGGTGCGATCGGCAAGCGATAAGCGCGAGCCCGTCGGGGAGTGCTCCTGTCGACCCGATCGCACGTCTGGCAGCTCGCCAGAGATGGATCGCCAGGGATTGAGACGGACGTCATGCGTCACTTTTTCGGGCGTCGCCATGTCACATGAACGCGTCGATGAGGTGGCGAAAAAGCCATGCCGACGCGCCGCCGCCTGGCAACGCTGTATCACGGCCGCGCCGTTGGCATTGATTGATTGGATTGGTCACCGGGAATGGAAGAACTGCGCCAGGTGGAGAATGGTCTTACCGTGGCGAGTTCCGGATGCTAACCTTGGGTACCTATCCCAGCGGCCCGCGTGCGACGAGGGCGGGGCGCTTTGCTGATCTACGCATCAGAGGAGTTCTATCATGGCGCAAGCCCACCCTGCCACTCCCCGCAACAATGACGGCGACGCTCAGGAAACCACCGAATGGCTGGATGCGCTCGATTCGGTGATCGCCTGCGAGGGCCCGGAGCGCGCGCACTACCTGATAGAGCGGCTCATCGAGCGGGCGCACGGTGCTGGCATTTACCTGCCGTTCAGCGCCAATACCGCCTACCTCAATACGATCCCGCTGGAGGCGCAGGCGCGYAGTCCCGGAGACCAGGGACTCGAGCATCGCATCCGCTCCTATATCCGATGGAATGCCCTCGTGCTGGTGCTGCGGGCGGCGCGCGAGACCAATGTCGGCGGCCATATTGCGAGCTTTGCCTCGGCGGCGACGCTGTACGAGATCGGCTTCAACCATTTCTGGCATGCACCGTCGGCGCAGCATGGCGGTGACCTTGTCTTCTTCCAGGGACACTCCGCACCGGGCTTCTACGCGCGCGCCTTCCTGGAGGGCAGGCTCACGGCCGAGCAGATGGACAACTTCCGCCAGGAGGTGGGCGGCAAGGGCATCTCGTCCTACCCGCATCCGTGGCTGATGCCGGATTTCTGGCAGTTCCCCACGGTATCGATGGGCCTGGCACCGATCATGGGCATCTACCAGGCGCGCTTCATGAAATACCTGCAGGACCGGGGCTTCGGCCAGCATGACGGGCGCAAGGTGTGGGTGTTCTGCGGCGATGGCGAAATGGACGAGCCCGAGTCGCGCGGCGCGCTTGGCATGGCCGGGCGCGAGCATCTCGATAACCTTATCTTTGTCATTAACTGCAACCTGCAGCGGCTCGACGGCCCGGTGCGCGGCAACGGCAAGATCATCCAGGAGCTGGAGTCGGAGTTCCGCGGCGCGGGCTGGAACGTGATCAAGGTGGTGTGGGGCAGCAAGTGGGATGCGCTGCTGGTGCGCGACAAGGCCGGCATCCTTGCGCGCCGCATGATGGAATGCGTTGACGGCGACTACCAGACCTTCAAGTCGAAGGACGGCGCCTATGTGCGCGAGCATTTTTTCAATACGCCCGAACTCAAGGCGCTGGTGGCGGACTGGTCCGACGACGATATCTGGGCACTGAACCGCGGTGGCCACGATCCGCACAAAGTCTACGCCGCCTACAAGGCCGCCAGCGAGCACCGCGGCCAGCCGACCGTGATCCTGGCCAAGACCATCAAGGGCTATGGCATGGGCGAGGCGGGCGAGGCACAGAACATCACCCACCAGCAGAAGAGCATGCGGGTGGAGGCGCTGATGCATTTCCGTGACCGCTTCCAGCTGCCGCTCACGGAACAGCAGCTCGACGAATTGCCGTACCTCGGCTTCGAGGACGGCTCGCGCGAGCACGCTTACCTGCATGAGCGCCGCCAGTCGCTGGGCGGCTACCTGCCGGCGCGCCGCCGGCGCGGGCCGTCGCTGGCGGTGCCGGCGCTCTCGGCGTTCGAGGGGCAGCTCAAGGCCAGCGGCGAGGGCCGCGAGTTTTCCACCGCAATGAGCTTCGTGCGCATCCTCAACACGCTGCTGCGCGACAAGACGCTGGGCCGGCGCATCGTGCCGATCGTGTCGGACGAGTCGCGCACCTTTGGCATGGAAGGGCTGTTCCGGCAGATCGGCATCTGGTCGCAGCAAGGGCAGAACTACACGCCGCAGGATGCGTCGCAGCTGAGCTTCTACAAGGAATCGAAGGACGGCCAGATCCTGCAGGAAGGGATCAGCGAGGCTGGCGCCATGTCGGACTGGATCGCCGCCGCCACGTCGTACTCGACGCACGCCGAGCCGATGATCCCGTTCTTCATCTTCTATTCGATGTTCGGCTTCCAGCGCTTTGGCGACCTGGCGTGGGCGGCGGGCGACCAGCGTGCGCGCGGCTTCCTGCTGGGCGGCACCGCCGGGCGCACCACGCTCAACGGCGAAGGGCTGCAACACGAGGACGGGCACAGCCTGGTGTGGGGCGGCACCATCCCCAACTRCATCAGCTACGATCCCACCTTTTCCTATGAACTCGCGGTGATCATCCAGGACGGCCTGCGCCGCATGGTGCAGGAGCAGGAGGATGTGTACTACTACATTACCGTGATGAACGAGAACTACGAGCATCCGGCCATGCCGAATGATGCGGAGGCGGACATCCTGAAGGGGATGTACCTGTTCCGGCGCGGCAAGGACGGCGCGGCCGGGCAGCCGCGCGTGCAGTTGCTGGGTGCCGGCACCATCTTCCGCGAGGTGATCGCCGCGGCGAAGCTGCTGGACGAGGACTGGGGCGTCCAGGCCGACCTGTGGGGCTGCCCCAGCTTTACCGAGCTGGCGCGCGAGGGCCACGCGGCGGTGCGCTGGAACCTGCTGCATTCGGGCCAGACGCCGCGGCGCTCGCACGTGGAACAATGCCTGGCGCCGATGCAGGGGCCGGTGATCGCGGCCACCGACTATGTGCGCGCGCTGGCGGACCAGATCCGCTCGTTCGTGCCGCGCCGGTACGTGGTGCTGGGGACGGACGGCTACGGCCGTTCGGACACGCGCGAACAGCTGCGGCACTTCTTCGAGGTGGATCGCCACTGGATTACCCC
>NZ_JBFTND010000308.1:0-6122 GCF_056397305.1 Cupriavidus sp. 05N40 | reverse complement strand
GGCCGCGGCCAGCGGCGTTTTTTCTTTTGGGCTGCCGGCGCCGGGGTGGCATGAAAGCGCAGCGCGCGCCGCCCGGATGGCTCCGTAGCGCGCCGGCCCCTGTAAGTTCCATGCAAGCCTGCCCTGCCACACTGCCCGGCAACAAGAAGAAAGCAGCGCGCGGCGGCCATGCCGGCCGGCTTTGCAGCGGTTGCTTCAAACGCGCAATCCTATTGGACTATTGGAGACAACATGGTCAAGATCTTTATCGCCTTCATCGTCATCGCCGGCGCAGCCCTCTACCTGCTCACCAAGGGCGGTGGCGACATCTCCATCGGCGGCGAGCAGCACGGCGTGGAAAGCCACGCGCCGGAGACATCGCCGGCCCCCGCGCAAAAATAAGTGCGGCTGCGCGGCCATGCAGGCCCGCTGTGACGCCATGCAGCACTGCCTTTGCTGCACCGGACGCCATGTTTTGTCAACGCAGCGAGTAGAATACCGTTTTACCGAAAAACGGATGATCTCGACTTATGGCAGGTTTTCGCCCCAAGGCTACCCAACGTCTTTCGCCTGACGCCGAGCGTCTGGTGGCCGATGCGCTCGCGCTCGATGCCTCGGGCAGCCGCATGGAGGATGGATACTGGGAGCGGCGGCTCTCGCTGCGCCTGGGCCGGCTGCTGAAGAACGGCAGCCAGTCCGCGCTCGACGCGGCGCTCGAACACCTGTTCAAGCACAACGCCGACGCCTCCGACGTGCTAGCCGAGCAAGCCGAGACCCTGGCCGAGTCCGCCACTGTCGAAATCGACGGTGTCAGCTACGACGCCCTGCTGATCGCCGCGCCGATCCTCGCCCACACGCGCTACGCCATTCCCTCGGGCGCCCTGAAGCCCGAGCTGGCGCAGACGCTGTCGGTGCACATGCAGGCGCATGTGCTGGCTGCGGACACGCGCATGGCGCTGTCGCCCTATCTCTACAGCATCGACCAGCTGCCGCGCACGCACTGCGACACCTTCGCGCTGACCTACAAGCTGGTATCGGCGGCGATGTCGGGCACCACGCCCAAGGTCGACCTGCGCGACCTGCCSGAGACSGCGCCCATCCTGGCCGAYCCGCGCTAYCTGCTGGCCGTGGTGGTGGCRCCGCACGAGCAGGCCCTGTTCCGCTGGCAGGAAGATGTGAAGGAGCATCACGCCGAGCGCTCGGTGTGCCTGGAGCAATGGCGGACCCAGGTCCAGCCCTCGATCGCGCTGCTGCTGCCGGGCTGCGAGTTCGAACTGCTGCTGCCCGACGCCTTCTTCCTCTCCTGCCGCGAATCAGACAAGAGCATCCGCCCGCTCACGGTGCGTGCCGCCGTCAACTACCTGTGCGGCACGCTCGACGTGCCGGCCGGGCAGATGGCCGCGGTGGTGGCCGCCTTCGGCGAGGAGGAAGTCGAGGAATACCGCGTGGGCTTCACCATGCGCGGCGAGAAGGATGTGATCTACGGCATCGTCTGGCCGGTGTATGGCCGCGAGTCCGGCGAGATCGACGCCACCGAAAAGGACAACCCGCTCGAGCAGATCTGCGAAGAGCTGCGCAATGCCGGCGTGGAAGACATCTTCCGCCACGCCGCGCTGTTCGATCCCGAATACTGCGAAGATTGCGGCACGCCGCTCTACGCCGACCGTTCTGGCGAGATCGTCCACGCCGAACTGCCGGAAGACGCGCCGACGCAGCAGCCGCTCTTCCACTGAGCCCGCGCCCTGCGCCTTGCCGACGGCCCGCCTTGCGCGGGCCGTTTTCATTCCCGGGCGCCGCCTTGCGCGCGAACCCGTTCAGGCCGCCTGCGGCGGGCTCACGCAGCGCCACAAGGCATGCCCGGAGGCCGCGTACTTGCGCTCGAACGGCGTGATGGCCTCCACCGGCTGCCACGCCTCGGTCATCGCCGGCCGCCCGACCAGAGCCAGCGCCTGGGCGAACTCGTCGATATAGACCTGCCAGTTGCTGCGGCACTCCAGATAGTCCCCGCAGGCGGCCAGCGCCGGGAACACCGCGTGGCCCTGCCAACGCCGCCCCAGGTGACCGATCTTGGGCCACGGGTTCGGATACAGGACGTAGTGGCGCGCCACCGCGATACCCTCGGCCTGCAGCAGGCGCCAGACATCGACCAGGTCGGCGCGCGCCCAGGTGAAGTTGGCCGGCAGCGGGCCACCCCACCAGTCCTTGCCGCCGGTCAGCCGCTTTTCCGACTGGTCCACGCCGATCACGAAGTGGCCGGGGAAGGCCGTGGCCAGTTGCAGCGTGCTCTCGCCCACGCCGCAGCCGGCATCGAGGATCAGCGGCGGCGCCCCGGCTTGCTGCCATTGCTGCAGCGCGAGATCCAGCGCGCGCCGGCTGGGCTCGCCGATCGGCTTGCGGAACGGCTCGGCCAGGTGGCGCGCCACGCGGGCCGCGAGATGGTCATGGACATCGGCCTGCGCCGAGGTGATGGTGCGAGAGTTGGCAAACATGGGCGCGATTCTACCGGCTGCGCGCCCGGGCCGGCGAGCCAGGCCGCGCACCGCCGGTGGACGTGCGCGGTGCGGGCGGCGAACATAAGGTTATGACGCAGCTATCGCACATGGATGTCGTTTTGACGGCACAATGCGGGCAGCCGGGTAGACACGGGCGCCGGCAAGCGCGCCCCGTCACCCCCTTCTGAGAACCCGCCGACGCCTTCCCGCGCGAAAGCGACCGGCCCGTACTGGGAGCGCATCTCGATGACCGCCAACCGCCGCACACGCCATTTGACCAGCCGCCTTGCCGGCCGCCTGGAGCCCCTGATGCCACGCCGCGCCCTGCTTCGGGCCGGCGCGACGCTGGTGCTCGGCGGCGCCGCGCTGCTGATGCTGCCCGCCGGCGCGGCACACGCCGAGGACCTGCGCATCGGCCTGTCCGCCGACGTCACCTCGATGGACCCGCAGTGGAACAACGCCGGCCCCAACAACGCCATCGCGCTGCATATCTTCGAATCCCTGGTGTTCATGGACAAGAACGCCCGTTACATCCCGGGCCTGGCGCTGTCGTGGAAGCCGGTCAATGCCATCACCTGGGAGATCAAGCTGCGCCCCAACGTCAAATGGCACGACGGCTCGCCGTTCACCAGCGAAGACGTCAAGGCCTCGCTCGAGCGCCCCGAGAAGCTGGTCAGCAGCCCCGGCTCCTTCACCAGCTACACCAAGCCGATCGCGCGCATCGACACGCCCGACCCGCTCACCGTACGCCTGACCATGAGCGTGCCGAACTACGCCAACCTGGCCAACGACCTCAACAGCGTGCCGATCATGCCCAAGAAGGTGGCGGCCACGCTGAGCCAGGCCGACTTCGACTCGGGCAAGGCGATGATCGGCACCGGGCCGTTCAAGTTCGTGCGCTTCGCGCGCGGGCAGGAAATCGTAATGGCGAAGAACCCCGACTACTGGGGGCCCAAGGCCGAATGGGACCATGCCATCTTCCGCATCATCACCGACAACGGCGCGCGCAGCGCGGCGCTGCTGTCCGGCGACGTCGACGTGATCGAAAGCGTGCCGTCGGCCGACGTGGCCAAGCTCAGGCAAAACCCGAAATTCCGCATCGAGCAGCAGGTCTCCTGGCGCACCATCTTCTGGCAGATGGACCAGTCGCGCGACAACCCGCCGTTCGTCACCGACAAGGCCGGCAAGCCGCTCGGCAAGAACCCGTTCAAGGATGCGCGCGTGCGCGCGGCCATCAGCCACGCGCTCAACCGCGACGCCATCGTCAGCCGCATCATGGAAGGCCTGGCGGTGCCGGCCTCGTCGATCGTCTCGCCGCAGATCTTCGGCCATCCGGGCACCAAGCCCGATGCCTACGACCCCGAAGCCGCCAAGAAGCTGCTGGCCGCCGCCGGCTATCCAGACGGCTTCGGGCTGACGCTGCACGCCACCAACAACCGCTACCTGAACGACGCGGCCGTGGCGCAGGCCACCGCCAGCATGCTCACGCGCATCGGCATCCAGACCAAGGTGGAGACGCTGCCCGTGGCCGCCTACTTCACGCGCGCGCGCCAGGGCGACTTCGCCTTCGAGATGCTGGGCTGGGGCTCGGCGGCGGCCGACGTGGCGCTGCGCTCCATCACCGGCACGCCCAATCCCAAGACCGGCTACGGCACCTGGAACTGGGGCAAGTACAGCAATACGCAGCTCGACCAGCTGATCGAGAAGTCGCTCACCACCGTGAGCAGCGACAAGGCCCGCGAGGAAAACGCCCGCACGGCGGCGAAGTTCGCGCTGGCCGACCACGCCATCATCCCGTCGCACAGCCAGCTGGCGATGTGGGCGATGCGCAAGGACCTGAAGTACGAGGCGCGCACCGACGAGTGGTCGCTGGCGCAGTTCTTCCACAAGCAGTAAGCCCGCACCCGGCACCGGGCGGGCTGAGGGAGACTAGATCTGCAGCCCGTCCTCCTGCCGCGCATTGGCCGCGCGCAGGCCCTTGACCCAGGCGCGCGCGGGCAGCCCGGTGCCCTCCTCCACAACCTTGGCGCGCAGTTCCAGCACTTCCCACGACACGTCGATCGCCGGGCCGTTGAAGGCCAGCGCGATCACATTGCCGTCGTGCACTTCGGGGAACACCAGCACGCGGTCCTCGAAGGCCTCGCAGATGCGCACGATGTTCTTCGGGAAGCTGTCGTGGTCGCCGAACAGGTTGATGGTCATCACCCCCGGCGACTTCAGCACGCGGCGGCAGGCCTTGTAGAAGGCCGTGGTGTCCAGCACCGGGCCGCGCGCGGTGGCGTCGTACAGGTCCACCTGCAGCACGTCGAGCGCACCGGCATGGGTGCCGTCCATCACATAGTCCCAGGCATCCTGCTCGCGCACGGTCAGGCGCGCGTCGTCCTCGCGCAGGCCGAACATGCTGCGGCCGGCCACGATCACGGCGGGGTTCAGCTCCACGGCGGTAACCCGCGCCTTGCTGAACTGGCGGTGGCAGAACTTGGTCAGCGCCGCTGCCCCGAGGCCGAGCTGGGTGACATGGAAATCGGGCGCCGAGGGCGACAGGAACAGCAGCCACGCCATCATCTGCTGCGCGTACTCCAGCTCGATGGCATCCGGCTTGCGCAGGCGCATCGCGCCCTGCACCCACTCGGTGCCGAAGTGCAGGTAGCGCACGCCGTCCATCTCGGAGAAGGTCACCGGCGCGAAGCGCGGCGTCATGCGCTTTTCTTCGCGGGGTTCGGCGCGCTTCTTGCCGGCGCGCTGATCGGCGCGCTCATCGGCGCGCTGCGCGCCGTCGCGGCTGCGCTCGCCGCGCGCGGGTCGGCGCGAGGCCACGGCTTCAATGGATTTGCGTTTCAGGAGAGTCATGGCGATAAGAGGAGTGCGGGGGTACGAACACGCGCGCCGCCCGCCGGGGGCAGCACGCGGAGCAATGGAAACAGTGAAGCGGCCGGCCTCAGGACCTGCCGAGCGCGCCTTGCGCGCGCTGCAGCCATTCCCGGTTGTGCTCGCGCGCATGGCGCGGCCAGTGCTTGCCGTCGTGCACGATCTCGGCATACAGGGCCTGGGCGCGCTCCCGGTCGGCGGCATCCTGGCGCCCGGCCAGCCAGTCCGCGAACAGGCAGCGCGCGGCCGCGTCGCTGGCGCAGGTCAGCGCCTGCTCGAACGCGGCGCGCGTGCCAGGCGCATCGGTGGCGGCCAGGGCGCGCGCGTACAGCAAGGCAGGATCGGCCTGCTGGCGCGCCTGCGGCTGGCCTTCGAACAGGCGCGCGAGCGTGGCTGCGGCGCCAGCGTGCCCGCCGGTGGCGAACTGTGCGCGCGCCAGCCCCAGCAGCAGCGCGGGATCGCTGGCGAAGGGCCCGCTGGCGGCGGCCTCGTAGTGCTGCAGCGCCTCCTTGGGCTCATCGGCCTCCAGCAGCGCCGCGCCGAGGCGCATGCGGTGGTCGACGGTCGGCGCGCGGTCGAACGCGGCGCGCGCCTCGCGCACGGCGCGATTGGGATCCACCAGTTGCCCGATGGCGCGCGTGGCGGCGCGCGCACCGCGCGTCTGGCGCAGCGACGGCAGGTAGATGGCGAAGAAATACACCACGCTGCCCAGCCCGGGGAAAGCGAACAGGATCAGCAGCCAGTACATGTTCTGCTGGGTGCGCACCGCGTGGACGGCAAAAT
>NZ_JBFTND010000307.1:0-6168 GCF_056397305.1 Cupriavidus sp. 05N40 | reverse complement strand
GTGCATAGCCTGCCGGCACCCTGCCTCTGGCCGCATAGCCCATCAGCTCCCCGGATTCCCCCGGTTCCTGTGCCTGGCCGAGCGAACACAACAGTCCCAGTCCCATGGCGACAAGGAGCTTCATGCCTTGCCTTCGGGTGCGTACGGTGCGCGCAGCGGCGGCAATCGCCTGCGTGGACGGGATGGATTGGATGTCGTCGTGCATGGAGGGATGCCATCAAGGCGCATGGCCAACGAGGGGAATGACGCCGAGTACGACGGTGGCGATCAGCATGACCAGCGCCGCCGACAGCGCCCAGAGCATGGTGTAGCGCTGGTGGTCGCCGAACTCCACCTCGGCCAGGCCCACCAGCAGATAGGTCGAAGCCACCAGCGGGCTAAGCAGATGCACCTGCTGGCCGATCAAGGATGCGCGTCCGATCTCGGCGGCGCCGATGCCGTAGACCGCGGCCGCCTTGGCGAGGATCGGCAGGATGCCGAAGTAGAATGCGTCGTTAGAGATGAAGAAGGTGAAGGGGACGCTCAGCACGCCGGTCACGATCGCCATGTAAGGACCCATCCAGGGCGGCACCGCGGCAATCACGCTGGCCGCGATCGCATCGACCATCTTGGTGCCCGACAAGATGCCCACGAAGATGCCCGCCGCGAAGATCAGGGCCACCACCGGCACGATATTCCCCGCATGCGTGCTGATTCGTTCCTTCTGTTCGGCGAGGTTCGGGTAGTTGATCATGATCGCAATGGCCGAGGCCACCATGAACAGGACCTGCAGCGGCAGCGTGCCGAGGATCAGCAGTACCATCAGCACCACCGTCAGCAGCAGGTTGACCCACAACAGCCTGGGCCGGGCGATGCTCGGGTCGCCCATCGCCACGTCGGGCGCGGCAAGGCCGGCGGCCGCGCCGTCCAGGGCGATCGCACCGAGCCGCCTGCGTTCGCGACGCCCAAGGATGAACGCCACGAACAGGCCCCAGCAACCGGTAACGACCATCGGCAGGATCATCGGCACGAAGATCAGGCCCACGTCCACGCCCAGCGCGCTTGCCGCGCGCGCGGTGGGTCCGCCCCAGGGCAGGATGTTCATCAGCCCGCCGGCCATCATGATCACGCAGGCCAGCACGAGGCGGCTGATGCCCAGCCGCTTGTAGAGCGGAAGCATGGCGGCGCAGGTGATCATATAGGTGGTCGACCCGTCGCCGTCGAGCGACACCAGCACCGCCAGCACGAAGGTACCGACCACGATCTTCATCGGATCGCCGCCCACCAGCCGCAGGATCCGGCGCACGACAGGGTCGAACAGCCCGGCGTCGATCATCAGGCCGAAATACAGGATGGCGAACATCAGCATCACGCCGGTCGGCGCGAGCTTCTTGATGCCATCCAGCATCATCGGGCCTAGTTGCATGCCGAAGCCCCCGATCAGCCCGAATACGATCGGCACCAGGATCAGGGCGACCATGGCCGACAGGCGCTTGGTCATGATCAGCGCCATGAACACGATGACCATCGAGTAGGCAAGCAGGGTCAACATACCGCGTTCCTCCTGTTCCTAGGCCACGAACTGGCACTTGGAAGCCGCCGTGCGCGTATCCATGTTCCGGCCCCGGTTGAGGTGATCGTCGATCTCGGCGGCGCAGCCGAGCATGCGCGGGTACAGGAAGATCGTGAAGGCAGCCGTCTCCAGCGCACTTTCCGTGTATTGCCCGCTCTGGTAAGGCTGCCACAACATCTTGAGCAGCAGCGCGGCGATCACGGCGTCGATATTCACGCAGTAAACATTGCGCGACACACCCTCGTCGAACAAGGTCTGCACCAGTGTGCGGTAGAACGCGTGGAACACGTTGTACTCGCCGCGCTCGGCGAACAGCGTCGCGATGAACACTTCACGCGGGTCGTGGTTCACTGGTTTGTCCTTGAACACCGGGTGGTTGACGCCAGGGATTTTCTGGATGTCAAGGCTGCCCGTATTCTTCTTGTTTGCCTTGTAATCAGCATAGTGCTTGACGTAGCGCTGCGCGAGTGCTTTGAGGTCGATGCCGTGGTTGGGGTTGCCCGGGTCCTTGAGTCCCGCATCCCTGAACTGCTCGATCAGGAACGCGATGCCCTCGTAGCCGTTGCCGCCATGCGCATAGCCGGTGTGGGTCAGGAAGCCGACCAGCCCCTTGTTGAGCTGCACGCGCTCCGGGTCTTCCGGGCCGTCGGCGGACACCGCGCCCTTGGCGCCCTGCGCCGAGATCGTGCCCGGCCCGTTGCTCAACAGCAGCCCGACCAGCACCTGGAATGCGTGCAGATCTGCCGCATTGGCCGGCAGGCCCAGCAGTGCGATGAAGGCAACCTCGCTGATCGAGCGCTGCTCGAGGATGTCGCGGGTCGCCATGCCGCAGAAGCCATCGGCCGTGTGCTGGTCCGCCGGAACGGAGGCGCCGATCAGCGCGCCGAACAGGCGTATCCACCATGGCAGGCTCTCCGCGGTGATCCGCGACACGCGCTTGCGCTTGAGCGGGCCCCAGGCCAGCGTGGTGGCGATGGCGGCCAGTACGGCATCTTCCGTCGGATGTCCGGGCAAGGCCTGGAGGTAACGCACGAACACCGATCTGGCCCCCCGCGCTTCCAGCCCTTTGAGCATGGCGGCAGCACGGTCGTCGGGCCGATCCGCGACGAACAGGCCCGGCGATTCAAGCCGGACCCTGCCGGTGTCGAAGTCTTCGTCCATCGCGTCACCGAGGCCGGCCGCGGCGAAGGCGTCGATCAGCATGCGCGTCAGGGCGCGCGCGCGCTCCTGCGTGCGTGGACCGAGGATGCTGGCGGCCGCGGCCAACACGCTGTTGGGCGCATTGCCGGCATCGCGCGAGGCTTGGGCCGCCGCCAGGGCAGGGTGGCCGTGCAGGTTCAGCGAGGCAGCCACGGCCACGTTGATCAGCTTCTGATCGTTGATGCCGCCGGGCTCGTGCAGCAGCGCAAGGCTTACGTTGACTTCCAGCGGATACTGCGCCGCATCGAGCATCGATACCCCGTGCAGGCTGGTCAGCTGCGTCCTGGCATCCATCTGCGAAACGCCCGAGGTATCCTTCATCGGCTGGCGCGGCAGCACGGCGCCGATCTGCTGGTCGAGCGCGCTGATCTGCTGGCCGTACGGCGCGGGTGCCTGCACCACGGGCAGGTCGAGATCGGCCGGCAGCGACAGGCCCTGGCTGGAGCTGAACCAGGGCTTTAGCTCCATGGTGCCTTCGGGCTCGAAATCGGGTTCCACGCCGTTGGCGCGCATCACGGCGGTCAGTGCGGCAGGAATGTCGGCAATATTGACCACAACCGCGCCCTTGGCCGAGAACACCGGGTTCCTGGGCGTGAACAGTCCGTCGACGCCGAACTTCTCCATAAACCAGCGTTCCTTGGATTCGGCGTCGTCGCCGCCGCCCGCCATGGCGCCGGCATGGCCGACCGCGCGGGTGAGCCTGCTCTTCCAGCGCCCCACCACGCAGGCCACCACCGGCTTGGTGAAGGTGGCATCGCGCTCATAGAAGCCGCCTGGCTCGCAGTACAGCACGGCAGCCTTGCTGCGATCATCGTTGGCCAGCGCGTGGGCGAATTCCGGCGCGGYATAGTGGATGTAGACGTCCTTGCCGCTCGATATCAGCGTGGTCGTGCCCCAGCCCGCCATGCGCATGTACTGCGCAATGGTGGTGGTGAAGCTGCCGGAGTTGGACAGGATTGCGATCGAACCCTTGCGCAGCGTATCGCCCGGCGCGTCGCCGCCGAGGGCGCCGCCGATGCGTACCTGGTTCCAGGCATCGGCCACGCCGAGGCTGTTGCCACCGAAGATATCGATGCCGTTCAACTGGGCCAGGGCCCGGATCTCGCGGGCATCGTGCACCGACATCTTCTCGGTCGGGATAAAGATCTTCTTCAGCTCCGGATTGACCCGCACCAGTTCGACCACGCCATCGTCGGCCGCGGACGGCGGCAGGTAGACCACGCCGCAATTGAAGCGATGCCCTGCCTCCAGGCCTTCCCGCACGTTGTTGTAGACGGGAATCGGCCCGGCGGGGGTGTCGAGCACCTGGCCCCTGCGGCCGGGCGAGGTGCCGAACACCACATTGCCGCCCGAGTAGGCATGGCCTACGGGCGTGACGTCGCTGGATTCCCCTCCCATGATATTCAGCACACACACGCGATCTTCGCGTGTCGCCACCTCGGCCAATGAATTGATGCCGACGAAATACTTGAAATCGCTTACACCCTTGATGCGCATCGCAGTCTCCAGACAGTGACTTCAGGCGGTCACATTCAATCGGGCCGCGACTTGCTCACGGCCACCGGCTTTCATCCACGCAYCCACCTTGCGGGCATGGTCGACCACCTCGCTCATGGCCGAGTCGAAGCCAAAGCTGACGTAGGGAAGGCCCAGCGACTCGCAGGTGTCGCGCAGCACGGCCATGCCGCGCACCAGGTTCGGGCCGCCGCGCCCGACCACCACATACAGCGGTGAGGGGCCGTATTTGCCGAAGTGCTCACGCAACGCGTCGGCCATGGCACGGAAGGTCTCGAAGATGTCCGTGTTGTTGGACTTGCCGCCGATGATGAACAGGACGTTGCTCTGCTTGAGCCAGTGCTTGAAGCAGATACTGGCGACAGCCTTCATTTTTTCGTACGGTGGATTGCCGCCGAAATCGGATGAGATGATCGCGTCGTCGCCCAGCATCTGCGTGACCAGCGAGTTGGCGCCGCCACCGAACGTCGGGGCCAGGATGGTTCCCTTGTCGTTGATGATGTACACGTCGCTCTGGCCCTGGTACGTGCGCAGCTGATTGATCTCCTGTTCGAAGGGCGATGTGTCGGCGGCGAACAAATGCGCGGGCAGGTTCAGGCGTTGCCAGCGCGGATCGTCGTGGTCGAAGCCGCATTTGAAGTCGCAGGCCACCGGCGTAAGCCGCCCGCGCTTGTCGGCGCGCATGCGGATCGGGTTGAGTTCCAGCGTGGTCATGCCGTAGTCGTGGAACAGGTCCCACAGGTTGGGCAGGAACTGCACCAGCGGGGAAATGATTTCCTTCGGTGCGTTCAGGCGGCTCAGCGCGTTCGCCACCACGAAGGCCTTGAGACCGGTCAGCGGGCTGAACGGCACGCGCGCGATCTGGCTGTTGTCGAGCTCCTCGATCTCCATGCCGCCGTGATGGGTCAGGGTCATGGTCGGCGCGCGGAATTCGGTGGAATCGGTCAGCGAGAAATAGATTTCATGGTCGGAAGGCACGCCGCCTTCGAACGTCACGCCATTGGCCTTGGCGCGCTGGTAGCCGTGCTGGTGTTCGACGAAATACAGGCGTTCCTTTTCCTTGAGCGCCGAAGCCAGGTCGCTGACGCGGCCAAGCAGGCCGGCCTTGCCCTTCTTGCCGACGCCCCCGCGGAAGACGGGCTTGATGAAGACTTGCTTGTGGCGTTCGATCAGGTCCTTGATCTGGTCGTCGTTGGCGTCGGGCCCGAGCACTTCAGCGGTGGGAAAACCCACGAGCTGCAGCAACCGCGCGCCGTGAAGCATGCCGGTGATTTGCATGGTGTCTCCTACATCTATTGACCACTGATGGGAACCAATGCTAGTTCACCGAAGCTTTCGCCAGCCTTTCATCCGGGGCTAGGGGATTTCCCGCATGCCTGCCGCGCGAGCGGCGCCTCGCATGAGCACTGCGTTGCGCTTTTTCCCGCGCGCGGTTCGCGGACAAGCCCCGCTGCCTTCATGCACGGCAGGTTGCGGCCGGGGGCGAGTCAGTCGAGTGAGGTCACGGCACCCGAGCCGGCGCCGAAGTGGATCTCCCGCCGCACGCGATCTGCGTCAGCGCCAATCCGGAACGGTATTGCCATGGCGGCCGTATTCCGTCTGCCCGAGCCGGAATCGGTTGAATCCAGATCCATCCGTCGATGGCGGCATCAGATGCAGATCCACTCCGGTTGAAAAAAAACTACAGCCTTTCAAATACGCCGGCCGACTGATGAATAAGACAAATTGAATAGGGGCAGGCATAAAACCGGCGTGGGCAATACGAATGACAATCTTCGTGACCAGACATGAAAAATTTGTCACCTCGCGTGCTAAATCATGTCAATTGACATCGATTTAGGTGTCAACCATGATCGCTCGCGGCCACAGGGAACGGTGGCCTTATCCCGCGAATTGAATGG
>NZ_JBFTND010000306.1:0-7979 GCF_056397305.1 Cupriavidus sp. 05N40 | reverse complement strand
ACTCCACGCCGATGATAGTGCGGATTACCCGTGTGAAAGTAGGTAATCGCCAGGCTCTCCCTTGAAACCCCTCAGTACGCAAGTACTGGGGGGTTTTGCTTTTGGGCGGCTGATTTATAGCGACCAATTTGCAGCGCCGGTCGGACCGATGGCCGGGGCGCATGCAATGGCGACGCGCTGGCGGTGCTCGCCGACAGCCATCCTTGTTGGCGCTGCCCGGCGAGGCTCAGCTGCCCGGGGTATCGTGGGAGCCGATCCCTCGCAGGCGAATCTCATGAAGCTGATCGGCAACTTCATGCTATCCGTGATCATCGAAACGCTGGGCGAAGCATGCGCAGTGTTGGCTCTGAGCCCATTCGAGGAATGCCTCATCCAGGCAGTCTGATACTTGACGCACGTGGTTCCGATGATGCACGATTTCCAATTGGCTCATCCTGATTCGACTTCTTCCGTATGCCCCTCGCAGCACACCGGCGGAGGAAATTACCGCGCATGGATGGAAGCAGCGCCACCGAACCTGGACCGCCGGCACGCACCGGCGGTTTTTGTCTTAGCTCCAAGAGATAGCCATGAATGATCTGCAGAAGTCTCCGCCCACCATCGCCGAGGGTTGGCAAGCGCCGCCGGATCGCACCAGCGTGACCGACGACGCGCGCGTCGAAGACATCGTTCCGCTGCCGCCGCCAGAACACCTGATCCGCTTTTTCCCCATCCGGAACACGGCTGTCGAAACGCTGGTCACGCAGACGCGCCAGCGCATCGCCCGCATCCAGCATGGCGAGGACGACCGGCTGCTTGTGATCATGGGACCTTGCTCGATCCACGACCCGCAGGCAGCACTCGAGTACGCGCGGCTGTTGATGGCACAGCGGCAGCGGCACGCCGACTCGCTTGAGATCGTGATGCGCGTGTATTTCGAGAAGCCCCGCACCACCGTCGGCTGGAAAGGGTTGATCAACGACCCCTATCTGGACGAGAGCTACCGCATCGACGAGGGCCTGCGCATAGCGCGCAGCCTGTTGGTTGACATCAATCGCCTCGGCTTGCCGGCGGCCGGTGAGCTGCTGGACGTGATCTCGCCGCAGTACATAGGCGACCTGATCTGTTGGGGCGCAATTGGTGCCCGGACCACAGAAAGCCAGGTGCACCGCGAGCTGGCTTCGGGTCTTTCAGCACCGATCGGCTTTAAGAATGGCACCGACGGCAACATCAAGATTGCTATCGACGCCATACTGGCCGCTTCTCGTCCGCACCACTTCCTGGGGGTGCACAAGAACGGGCAGGTGGCGACGGTACACACCAAGGGCAACCCGGATTGCCATGTCATTCTCCGCGGCGGCAAGGCCCCCAACTACGATGCGGATTCCGTGGCGGCCGCGTGCAAGGAACTTGACGCTGCCGGGCTCGGCAACTTGCTGATGGTGGACTTCAGCCACGCCAACAGCAACAAGCAGCCAAAGCGGCAGATTGATGTAGCGCGCGACGTGGCGCAACAGATCAGCAGCGGCAATCGATCCATCTTCGGGGCCATGGTCGAGAGCCACTTGCTCCCCGGCGCGCAGAAGTTCACCCCGGGAGAGCACAGTCCGTCCGCATTGACATACGGCCAGAGCATTACCGATGCCTGCATAGGATGGGATGATTCGGTGGCCGTGCTGGACATGCTCAGTGAGGCGGTCAATGTACGCCGCAGGCTCAACTCAAAGCCGTAGCAACGAGGATGCCGCCCGTTGGCGGCAAGTCGCCGGTGACACCATTCCTGCTCGACGATTGTCTACATCGCGTCGCGTTCGCTGGCGCTATGCCTGGTCGAAGCCTTACCAGTTCTCGCCGAAGGGGCGGATCTCGACGTTGAAGGACCAGGCGCTTCTTGGCTGATGCGTGACGTGCCAGACTTCCTCTGCAATATCAGCCGGCCGGATGAAGAAGTCATCCGGAGCGCCCGGATACCTCTTGCGTGTCCATGCGAGGTCGATCACCGCATCAATGAGGAGATACGCGACGTGTACGCCTTGCTTGCCCAATTCCCGGGCCATTGACTCTGCCAGAATTCGCTGAGCAGCCTTCGTCGGTGCGAAGCCGGCAAAGTTGCTCTTGCCCCTGAGCGAGGAAGTGTTGCCAGTTGCGACGATGGCGCCGTGGCCTGCCTCCACCATGGCTGGCGCCAATCGCCGGGCCAGGTGAAGGAGGGCCATGACATTGGTGCGGAAGTTCGCCTCCAGTACCTGCGGTTCGATCTCCAGGAAGTTGCCAAACGAACCGCCCACAGCGTTGTGCACCAATACCTGTGGGTGGCCTAGCTCGGCCTGGATGCGATCCAACGCACTGTTCAGCTGCGACTCATCGGTGACGTCCGCGGGATAGGCGTGGGAGCCAGGCAACTCGCGTGCGATTTCTGCAATACGCTCCTGGTTGCGGGCGATCATGGCTACCTGGTAGCCGCCCGCCACAAAGCGCTGGACCAGAGCCAGCCCGGTGCCCGGGCCGACTCCCGTTATCAGGGCGAGTTTTCCTTTGGTCATGGAAGGGCCTCTTTTTGGATTGACTTGGATGAAAGCGCGGCACGTACGAATTCCAGCCGGTCGTTGCCGAAGAAGAGTTCAGAATCGACAAAGAAGGACGGAACGCCGAACACGCCACGCGCTGCCGCGTCCTGGTTATTGCCCGCGAGTCGGTCACGGATGTCCGAACCTTCTGCGCGGCGCCAGACGTCGACGTTGGGCTCCGAACTATCTGATGTCACGGCGTCTCCATGAAAATGATCGTTTAGTGAACGGACGTTAATCTTCGGGGCGGAGCTTGTCAAGCGGGATGCCGATGAGGCGATGCAGTCATCGTCCACCTACCGCGTCCAGTCGGGCTTGACAGGGCTGAAGACTTAACTTAACGTCAGATAGGTAAACGAACGTTTATTTGAACGTGTCTGACGCAGTGCGCGAAGCTGACCATGTCCTTGGGCGGGGAAGGGCATACGCAATGCCGCCGAGCGCTCCTGCCTGGACCTGCAGTTGCCGCAGTTTCTGCTGTTGCTGCTGTTGCTGCTGTTGTCGGAACCATGTGAGTTGAAGAATGCCTCATCCACGACACTTCGCGCTAACGACACCAGATAAAGTTGCTGCGGTATTCGTCCCTGCAGGGGTAGAGATCACGTATCTCGAACTCGAGCAAGGGGCCAATCGCGTTGCCAATTTGCTTCGCAGCATCGGCATTCAGAGCGGAGACGCGGTGCTCTTCTCCGTGGGGAATTGCCCTGAATTTCTCTATCTGGCGTGGGGCTGTCAGCGAGCGGGGGTCGTATTTACCCCGGCGTCGACAAGCCTGAGCAAGGAGGATCTGCGCTACATTGCCGGAGATTGCGGCGCAAGTGCGGTCGTTGTCTCAACCTCGGCGACAGGAAGCAAAAACCTGGCTGCGTCCGACTTTGGCACCGTGCCTTGCTACTCGTTGGGGGGTGCCATTTCGGGCTTCCAGAGCCTGGAGGAGGCGCTTCGCTCAAGCGCTTGCACGCTAATTCCCGATCCCGCGCGCGGTCGGGAAATGATGTATTCATCCGGGTCGACGGGTCGTCCAAAGGGCGTGCGAAAGGTCATTCCGCCGATTCCGTACGACGCGATGGATCCACGAGACGCGTCATATGCAGGCCAGCCTGGCGTCGGCCCAATGATGGTCAGCCTGTGTACCTCTCCTCTCTATCATGCAGCACCGCACCGAAATGTTTCCGCGACGCTGGCAATGGGCGGTACCGCGGTGGTGATGGATCGCTTCGACCCTGTAGTGGCGCTGACGGCAATCGAGCAGTTCCGTGTCACTCATAGTGTATGGGTTCCCACGATGTTCCACCGTTTGCTTCGGCTGGATCCCATCACGCGGGCGAAGTTCGATCTTTCCAGCCATCGCGTTGCGCTCCACGGGGCGGCGCCGTGTGCCGTGGACACAAAAGAGGCGATGATCGATTGGTGGGGGCCGATCCTGCACGAGTACTACGCGGGCACGGAAGGCATCGGCGCTTGCTCCATCACCTCAGAGGAGTGGCTGCGGCACAAAGGCTCGGTCGGCAAGGCGACCGATGGCGTCATTCATGTCCTGGATGACAACGAGGATGAGATGCCGCCCGGCGCAACGGGTACGATTTTCTTCGAGACGAGCGCCAGCTTTGCATACTGGAACGACGCCAATAAGACGACGCTGAGCCGCAGCAAGCAAGGTTGGTGGACCTATGGTGACATCGGGCACCTCGACGGCGACGGCTACCTCTATCTGTCTGACCGTCGGGATTTCGTGATCATATCGGGGGGCGTGAACATCTATCCGCAGGAAATCGAGCAGGTGCTGCTTACGGATGCCCGGGTTCTGGACGCGGCGGTGTTCGGCGTTCCTGATGACGAGTATGGCGAGTCCGTCTATGCGGTGATCCAGGTTGAACGAATGCCTGATGCAGCAGAGATACTTGCCGAAGCGCTTAGTGCAGTTTGCCGTGAAAGGCTCGGCCCGATACGCGCGCCCAAGTACTTCGCATTTGTGTTGGACTTTCCGCGCTTGCCGACTGGAAAGCTGCAGAAGAAGGCGTTGCGGGAAACTATCATCGAATCCCGCAAGTACTCAAACGAGAAGGTGCCGCGGCATGGCCTATGGGAAGTGCGCCTGGACAGGCCTGCGAGGGGATCCACGCAGACCGCCTCGGCATGAAGCGGGCCTGCCTGAAGAGGGCCTCAGGTCGGGTCACTGCGTGACGCACTGCCCGCCTCATTAAAAAATTGCGTGCGGGGCTTCCGGTCTCGTGCGGAAGCCCTGTGCAGGCCCCCGCTGTCTTACTTCAGTCGCGCTTTCGCGCGCTGGATTTCCTCCTCGACATCCCGCAACTGATCTTTCCCAAAGAACATCTCGTCGCCGACAAAGAAGGTCGGCGAGCCAAAGGCGCCGCGTTTGAAAGAGTCCTCTGTATTCGACAGCAGGGTGAGCTTAACCTCGGCATCCGCGATGTGATTCTGGAAGTTGTCGCCGTCCAGGCCAGCGGAGTTCAAAGCGCCCGCAATCACTGCAGGATCATCCATCTTCAAACCTTGTTCCCACATATTGGCGAACACGGCATCGACATACGACGCGAAGGTTCCATGCTTCTGGGCAGCCACGGCGCCGCGCATGATTTGCAAGGTGTTGACGGGCCAGTAAGGGTTGTGCCGATACGCCGTCAGACCATGCTTGGCGATGAAACGCTGCATCTCCAGTTGTCCAAACTCCGGCTTATTCTTGATGCCCCCAAATGCCTCTGCCGGCGATCGGTTTCCGGTCAGCCTGAACAGGCCACCAAGCAGCACGGGAACATATTCAAACGTGACACCCTGGCGAGCCTCAATGCCTGGGATGACCTTGTGGCTAAGGTAAGAATTCGGACTGCCGAAATCGAAGTGAAACTGGACGCTTATGCGGCTCATGTTGTCTCCTGCAGCGAGATTGACAGAAATGGATGGGAAAGAACTCGGCGGCGCAAGGGCTGGGCCCGCTTGGTCAGGGAAGGTAGATGGCGGGTTCGATGTGCTCGCAGGCCTCAGAACAGCGTTGCGCCTGGGCGTAGCGCAGGCGCCAACCTGTCATGGCTCAGGTCTTGCTCAGGGGTTCGAGCGCCTCGATAGACCGTCCGAGAAAGCGGCGGCTGGATGCGAGGATCTGCTGCCTGGTTCGGTCAGATTCAACAACCCGGGCCAGCAAGATCGCTCCCACGCATTGCGCGACCAATGCCCAGGCAGCATCTTGATCGTTCAGGCGATCCTTCCAGCTGTTGTGCAGTTTCTTCGCGGCTCGCTCCACTGTGGCGCGGACCTCTGGATCGGCCCTCGCAATTTCCGCGCCCAAGCTTGTGACTGCTTGAGTATCGCATTCGGCTCACCTTGAATATATCAACCTGCGGGAAGTATAGCATTACGATCGTTTAGGATTGAGAGCCGTTTGTCAGAGCGGGCGCCAATGGCAGCGCATTCACTCCACCTTGAAGGTGGCTGCGTGGGGCTGCGCGGGTGGTCGATGGTCGTGAATACATGTTGACATGGTCCTACGGGTAACCTACGATCGTTTACCAAACGAACGTTAACCAAAGATATTGCGGCGTTTTCTGGTATCAGATCCGGCTCAGAGAACGCGATCATTTGGGCACGCCGGCAAGCCGAGAGTTCGCCATCCCACCCGCTGGGAACGGAGCGAAGCAACCCCGGATACAACTGGGGCATAACAATTGAGGAGACGTCAATATGGAAGCCAGACGCTGGCATGGATCCTACCCGCCCGGGATGCCACTCGAGATCGAGGTAGAGGAGACAGCTACGCTCGGAGCGATGATTGAAAGGACGGTCACTTCGTTCTCGGCGCGCCCGGCCCTGACGTGCCTCGGGGAGTCGCTGAGCTACGCAGAGCTTGGCCTCCTTTCCGAGGCGCTGGCGACCTTTCTTCAGCAGTCGGGATTGAAGAAGGGGGATCGCGTGGCGTTGATGTTGCCCAGTTGCCCCGCCTTCATCATTGGCCTTGCTGCGGTGTTCCGCGCAGGAATGGTGGCGGTGCCCGTCAATCCGCTCTACACGCCACGTGAGCTGAAGCACCAATTGCAGGACTCTGGCGCGGCCGGCATTATCGTTGCTGACCAACTGCAGCAGTCATTGCAGCAAGTACTGGCAGAAACAGGCATTTCGCTGGTACTGACAGCGCCGGTGGTCGGGATGAAGCGTGTCGCCGGACAACTTCCGGCAGCGGCTGCCGATGCTGAACTTGCTGAAGCAGTCGACGCGACGGGCAAGTGTCGACTCCTGCCATTGGCGACAGCAATCCTCCAGGGAAGCAGAGGGAAGCTCGCCGAGGTCTCCCAGACGGCGCAGGACATCGCGATCCTGCAGTACACCGGTGGTACGACAGGCGTATCCAAGGGCGCGATCCTCACGCATAAGTCGGTCAGTGCGAGTCTGGCCCAGGTTCTGACATGGGCGAGGCCGGCACTGACAGCGCCGCAGGCTTCGATGGTGACGCCTCTGCCGCTGTATCACATCTTTCCGCTTGCCACTGCGTTGCTGGCGCTATCGGTGGGCAGCGAAAATCGGTTGGTGCCAAATCCGCGAGATCCCGGGTCGGTGGTTGCGGAGATGAAGCGGCGGCCATTTCAGATGTTCATAGGCGTCAACACATTGTTCAACAGCCTTGTGAATGAGCCGGAGCTTCATTGCGTCGACTTCAGCGCTACGCAACTGGTGGTGGGCGCCGGAGCGTCGATCCAGGCTGCCGTAGCCAAGCGTTGGCGCGCTACGGGGGCGCCTGCCGTTACCGAGGCTTACGGACTCACGGAGACCTCGCCGAGCGCCACCTTCAATCCGCCAGGCCGCAGTGGGACGATCGGCATTCCCGTTGCCTCTACGGACGTACGCCTGTTGGATGACAATGATCAGGACGTTCCACTGGGGGGCGCGGGTGAGCTACTTATCAAGGGCCCACAACTCTTCAGGGGTTACTGGAACCGGGAGGAGGAAACACGGAAGGCGTTCTTTGACGAGGGGTGGTTCAGAACGGGAGACATTGTGACCATGGACGAGCAGGGGTTCATGACAATGGTCGACCGCAAGAAGGACATGATTCTCGTCTCGGGATTTAACGTCTATCCGAACGAGATCGAGGCTGTCGTGGCCATGATGCCAAATGTCATGGAGGTTGCCTGTATCGGTGTTCCCGACGAGCGTTCAGGCGAGGTACCCCACTTGTTTGTTGTCCCGCGCGATCCCACTCTGACGAGGGAGCAAGTGGAGGTTCACTRCCGCACACAGCTTGCGGGATACAAGATGCCACGACACGTTACGCTTATCGATGCGTTGCCAAAGTCCACGGTCGGCAAGATCTTGCGCAGAGAACTGCGTACCCGCATGCCGTCCAGTCAAGGAGGATCCTCACGCTGAGGGCAGCGTTGCAGCGTCCAGTCAAGGAGGATCCTCACGCTGAGGGCAGCGTTGCAG
>NZ_JBFTND010000305.1:0-6298 GCF_056397305.1 Cupriavidus sp. 05N40 | reverse complement strand
GTGCCGTGCCCGAGCAGATCGTGCTGACCTCGGGCATCACCCAGGCGCTGGACCTGATCGCCCGGCTCTACCTGCGCGCCGGCGACGCGGTGCTGGTGGGCGACCCGGCCTGGTTCGTGATGTTCGGCCGCTTCGCCGCGCAGGGCGCGCAGCTGATCGGCATGCCCTATACCGCCGAAGGTCCGGACCTGGAGGCGCTGGAGCGCATCCTGCAGGCACGCCGCCCCCGCCTGATGGTGATCAACTCGGTGCTGCACAACCCCACCGGGACCTCGCTGTCGGCCGCCAAGGCCTTCCAGCTGCTGCGCCTGGCCGAGCAGTACGACCTGCTGATCGTCGAGGACGATATCTACTGCGACCTGTGCCCGCCCGGCCATGCCGCCACGCGGCTGGCCAGCCTCGACCAGTTGCGCCGGGTGATCTACCTGGGCAGCTTCTCCAAGACGCTGGCCGCCAACCTCCGCGTGGGCTTTATCGCCGCGCACCCGGAGATCGCCGCCAACCTGACCGACAGCAAGCTGCTGGCCGGCCTGGCCTCGCCGGAAATCAACGAGCGCGTGCTCTACAAGGTGCTTACCGAGGGCCATTACCGCAAGCATGTGGAGCGGGTGCGCACCAGGCTGGACCGCGCCCGCGACGACACCCGCCGTACGCTGGAGCGCCTCGGCCTGACCCTGTTCCCGGGACAGCATGCCGGCATGTACCTGTGGGCGGATACCGGGCGCGACACCAACGCCATCGCCACCGCCGGGCACGAGGAAGGCTACCTGTTCGCGCCGGGCAGCCTGTTCTCGCCGTCCCAGATGCCGTCGGGCTGGATGCGCTTCAACGTGGCCAGCAGCCAGGATCCGGACATGCTGGCCTTCCTGGAGCGTCAGTTGGGGCGGCGTTAGCTGCACTTGAAAATCATGCCCCGCGTCCCTATGTTGGGGACAACGGCCCGGCGCCCATGTGCCGCGGCCAAGAACCAGATTTTTCGTTTCAGCCAAGTTTGCCAAGAGGAGAACCATGACCGCACCGCACGAGACGATGAGCTTCCAGGCGGAAGTGAAGCAATTGCTGCACCTGATGATCCACTCGCTGTACAGCAACAAGGAAATCTTCCTGCGCGAGCTGATCTCGAATGCTTCGGATGCCACTGACAAGCTGCGCTTCGAGGCGATTGCCAACCCGGCCCTGCTCGAGAACGACGCCGACCTCGCCATCCGCATCGAGGCGGACGCCAAGGCCCGCACGCTGAAGATCACCGACAACGGCATCGGCATGAGCCGCGACGAGGCCATCCGCAACCTCGGCACCATCGCCCGCTCGGGCACCAAGGAATTCTTCCAGCAGCTCTCCGGCGACCAGCAGAAGGACGCCGCGCTGATCGGCCAGTTCGGCGTGGGCTTCTACTCGGCCTTTATCGTGGCCGACAAGGTCACGGTGGAAACKCGCCGCGCGGGCTTGCCCGCCAGCGAGGCGGTGCGCTGGGAAAGCGCCGGCGACGGCGAGTTCAGCGTGGATGCCATCGACCGCGCCGAGCGCGGCTCCACCATCACGCTGCACCTGCGCGAAGGCGAGGACGATTTCCTCTCGGGGTGGAAGATCAAGGGCATCATCCAGAAGTACTCCGACCATATCTCGCTGCCGATCCGCATGCCCAAGGAAGTGTGGGATGCCGAGACCAGCGCGTACAAGGAAACCGGCGAGTGGGAGAGCGTCAACCAGGCCAGCGCCCTGTGGACGCGTTCCAAGTCGGACATCACCGACGAGCAGTACACCGCCTTCTACCAGCACATCTCGCACGACAACCAGGCCCCGCTGGCGTGGACCCACAACCGCGTCGAAGGCCGCAGCGAATATACCCAGCTGCTGTACGTGCCGGCGCGCGCGCCGTTCGACATGTTCGACCGCAACCACAAGGGTGGCCTCAAGCTCTACGTGAAGCGCGTCTTCATCATGGACGAGGCCGAGCAACTGCTGCCGTCCTACCTGCGCTTCGTCAAGGGCGTGGTGGATTCGGCCGACCTGCCGCTCAACGTGTCGCGCGAACTGCTGCAGGAAAGCCGCGACGTGAAGGCCATCCGCGAAGGCTGCACCAAGCGCGTGCTGTCGATGCTGGAGACGCTGGCCGACAGCGAGGACGAAGCCGAACGCGCCAAGTACGACACCTTCTGGCAGCAGTTCGGCCAGGTGCTCAAGGAAGGCCTGGGAGAAGACGCCGGCAACCTCGAGCGTGTCGCCAAGCTGCTGCGCTTCGCTTCCACCCATGAGGACAGCGCCGAGCAGAAGGTGGCGCTGGCTGCCTACGTGGGCCGCATGAAGGAAGGCCAGGACAAGATCTACTACGTCACGGCCGACAGCTGGGCCGCGGCCAAGTCGAGCCCGCACCTGGAAGTGTTCCGCAAGAAGGGCATCGAAGTGCTGCTGCTGACCGACCGCGTGGACGAATGGATGCTGTCCTTCCTGCGCGAGTTCGACGGCAAGGAACTGGTGTCGGTGGCACGCGGCGACCTCGAGCTCGGCGCGCTGGCCGATGCCGGCGAGAAGGCTGAGCAGGAGAAGGCCGAAGGCGACTGGAAGGAAGTGCTCGAACGCGCCAAGACCGTGCTCGACGGCAAGGCCAAGGACGTGCGCGTGACGCTGCGCCTGACCGAGTCCGCATCGTGCCTGGTGTCGGACGAWGGCGACATGAGCGGCTACCTGCAGCGCCTGCTCAAGCAGGCCGGCCAGAAGGCGCCCGACGCCCAGCCGATCCTGGAGCTGAACCCSGASCACGCGCTGGTGMAGAAGCTGCGCGCGCTGGCCGAGGCCGGCCCCGCCGACGAGGCCTTCGGCGACCGCGTGCATGTGCTGTTCGACCAGGCCTTGCTGGCCGAAGGCGGCACGCTGGAAGATCCGTCGGCCTACGTGCGCCGGATCAACAAGCTGCTGGCCTGAGCACGGCTCCGATCCTGACCGGGGGCTGGCCGCCCTCTCCCGCTCGCGGGGGAGGGCGGTGCCGAACATGGCCGTAGACGAAGAACAGACAATGGCGCTCAAGCGCTGCTTCCCGCCCGTGGTCGACGCCGACACTCGGGTGCTGATCCTTGGCAGCCTGCCCGGCGAGGTGTCGCTTGCGCAGAGCCAGTATTACGCGCACCGGCAGAACCGTTTCTGGCACCTGACCGGCGCGGTCATCGGCGAGGACCTGGTGGGGATGGACTACGCTGCGCGCCTGCGCACGCTGCTGGCCCACCGTATCGGCCTGTGGGACGTGGTGGCCGAAGCGCGCCGCGAGGGCAGCCTCGACAGCAACATACGCGACCACGCCGGCAACGACCTGCCCGGCCTTGTCGCCTCGCTCCCCGGTCTCGAAGTCATCGCCTTCAATGGCGGCACGGCCGCGCGCATCGGCGCCAGGGCGCTCGACCAGCATGCCGCGCGGCATCACATCGTCAAGCTGCCCTCCAGCAGTCCCGCCTACACGCTGGCCTATGCGGAGAAACTGCGTGCCTGGCAGGCGCTGCGGGCGTGGCTGTCCGGTCCCCGCGTCACAGGCTGAGCTTGTAGCCCTCGTGGCTGGCCACGAAACCCAGCCTCTCGTAGAAACGGTGCGCATCCGGACGGCCCTTGTCCGTGGTGAGTTGCACCAGCGAGCAGCCACGCGAGCGGCATTGGCCGATCGCCCATTCGAACATCCTCTGTCCCAGGCCCGTGCTGCGCTGGGCCGCGGCGACCCGCACCGCTTCGATCTGTCCGCGCCATGCACCCCGGCGCGCGATGCCCGGGATAAACGATAGCTGCAGCGTGCCGACCACCATGCCGGCGTGGACCGCGACCACGAGGCGCTGGTTGGGGTCGGCCTCGATCGCCGCGAAGGCGCGCAGGTAGCGCTCGTCCAGCGGCGAGCCGACGGTTTCGCGCTGGCTGCCGAGTGCATCGTCGGCCAGCAATCCGACGATGGCGGGGAGGTCGTCCGCCACCGCCGCCCGAAATATCACTTGTTCCATGCCCATGCCCATGCCGCGCGACAAGATGCGCGCCGCTTCGGTGAAGAGGCAGGTATCTTGTCACGCGGCCGGGCGCGGCGCCAGTCGCCACGACGGCCGGCACCGTTGCCGATGTGCGGGTGCCAGGGCGCTTATTGCGCGCTGGCCTGGACGGCGTCGAGGATGACCCTGGCCACGTCGGCCGGCCGTGACTGCTGCGGCACGTGGCTGCTCGGCAGGCTCGTGACCTTGGCGCCGATCTTCCTGGCCATCGCGCGTTCGAGGTCCGGCTGGATCATGCGGTCCTTCTCGCTGACGATGTACCAGGAGGGGCGGGTGGTCCACGCGGCCGTGGTGACCTTCTCGCCGAACGACTTTGCCTGGATGGGACCTTGCGTGACGGCCATGACGCGCGCCTGCGCGGCCGGCACGTCCTGCGCGAAGTCCTGGGCCATCGCCTCGGGCGGCAGCGACAGGTAGCCTTGCGCATCGGCGACCAGCTTGCTGATGCCCGGCGGCGTGGGATAGCCCTTGCCGACGTCTTCGGTGGACTGGCCGGCGTCGGGCGCGAACGCGGCGACGTACACCAGCGCCGCCACCTTGTCGTCGTTGCCGGCCTCGGTGATCACGGTGCCGCCCCAGGAGTGGCCGACCAGCACCACCTTGCCTTTCTGGCTGTCGATGGCGCGGCGGGTCGCGGCGACATCGTCCTGCAGCGAGTTCAGGCCGTTCTGCACGGCCTGCACCTTGATGCCTTTGGCTTGCAGCAGCGGGATCACCTTGGCCCAGTCCGAGCCGTCGGCGAAGGCGCCATGCACGAGCACGACCGCGGGGGCCTGGCCGGCGGGCGCGGCGGCGTGGGCGAAGGTGCCGGCGGCCAGCGCCAGGGCGCCCAGGGCAAGCGAAATGGTTTTACGATGCAGCATGGAGGATCTCCGGTTGGTTGCTCGGCACGGGGTATGTGACTGGAGCCCAGTATCCGGAATTGCGCCGCCGGCGGGGATCGGTCGATTAACCGACCCCTGGCGACGCCGCCGTGTGCTTTTGTGTTCCCATTCGTCATCCGGGCATTCCCGGCTATCCTGCCTGTTTCGCCGCAGTCGCCCGCAGCCGTCCGCAACCGCTCGCAACCGCTCGCAACCATTACCGAACGCCACATGCAAAGCCCAGACACCGTGCCGGTCCGCGACGCCATTCTGGCTCTGGCCTTTATCGGCGACCTGAGCATGGGCCGGCCGACCGACCACTCGCCGCGTACCGCGTGGCTGGCCGCGCAGCTCGCCGCGCTGGCAGGCTGCGGCGCGTCCGGCAGCAGCGCGGCGCAGCAGGTGGCGCTGCTGCGCTGGTCGGGCTGCACCGCCAACGCGGCCGGCTTCGAGGCGCTCCTCGGCGACGACGTGGGCGGCCGCGATGCCATGCTCACGCAGACCTTGCCCGCGCTCAGCCACGCGCAGCAGCGCGACATCGTCCCGCTGGCGGAAATCCACTGCGAGGTGTCGGGCGAGATCGCGGCCATGCTGGGCATGCGCGGCGAGGTGGAGCACGGGCTGCGCAATATCTTCGAGACCTACGACGGCAGCGGCATGCCCGGCGGGCTCCGGCATCCGGAGGTGCCGGAGCTGGTCTATCACGTGGCGCTGGCCAGCGACCTGGAGATCCTCAGCCGCGCCCACGGCCTCGATGGCGCGCTGGCGCGCATCGCGGCGGCGGGCAATCGCAAGTATCCGGACGCGCTGGTGGAGCCGCTGCGCCGCCGCGCGCGCGACTGGCTGGCTGAGCTGGACGGCGAGGCGCCCGGCGTGCCCGGCATGCCCGCCGCGGAGGAAGTCCGCCTGACCGTGATCGCCGACGTCATCGATCTCAAGCTGCCGTGGATGACCGGGTACTCGCGGCAGGTGGCGGAGCTGGCGCGTGCGAGCGCCGCGCTGCAGGGGCTCGATGCCGGGCTGCAGGCGCGGCTGCACCGCGCCGGCCTGATCCACGGCATGGGCCGCGCCGCGCTGCCCAACCGCTTGTGGAACACGCCGGGCCGGCTGCCCCCGTCGGACTGGGAACACATCCGCCTGGTGCCTTACTGGACCTCGCGCGCGGCCCGCCAGATCGGCGACCTTGGCGCGGAAGCGGAGCTGGCCTCGTATGCGTATGAGCGGCTCGACGGCAGCGGCTATTTCCGCGGCCTCGGTGGCGACGCGCTGTCGGCCGCGCACCGCACGCTGGGCGCATCGGCGGCGTGGGCCGCGCTGCGCGCGCGCCGCCCGTGGCGCGACGCGCTGCCGCAGGACGCGGCGGCGGCCTTGCTGCGCGAGGAAGCCGCGCGTGGCCGCTTCGATGCGGATGTGGTCGAG
>NZ_JBFTND010000304.1:0-6312 GCF_056397305.1 Cupriavidus sp. 05N40 | reverse complement strand
ACCTCGACCCGACGGCCCAGCAGATCGCCGACATCACCCTGCTGGCGGCCGAAGCGGTCCGGCGCTTCGGCATCACGCCCAGCGTGGCCCTGCTTTCCCACTCCAACTTCGGCGGCTCCACCGCGCCGGCGGCGGTGAAGATGCGCGAAGCGCTGGCACTGGTCAAGGCGCGCGAACCCTCGCTGGCCGTGGAAGGCGAGATGCGCGGCGATGCGGCGTTGTCCAGGCAGATCCTGGAGCACGAGTTCCCCGAATCCTGCCTGCCCACGGAAGCCAACGTGCTGGTGATGCCAAACGTGGATGCCGCCAACATCTCGTACAACCTGATGCGCATCGCCGCGGGCGGCGGCATCACGGTGGGAGGCATCCTGCTCGGCGCCGCGCGCCCGGTGCACATCCTGACGTCCTCGTCCACGGTCCGCCGCATCGTCAACATGAGCGCCGTGGCAACGGTCGACGCCAACGCGCAGCGCGCAACGGCCTGGGCGCTCGATTGAGCGGCCCTCCCCCCGGCGCCGGCGACAAGTAAAACCACAAAGGAGACACCCATGGACAATCAGAGTCACCCCAAGCCGTTTTACCGATCCCTGTACTTCCAGGTCATCACCGCGATCGTTATCGGCGTGATCCTGGGGCACTTCTATCCGCAGGCCGGCGCGGCGATGAAACCGTTGGGAGACGGCTTCATCAAGCTGATCAAGATGATCATCGCGCCGATCATCTTCTGCACCGTGGTGGTAGGCATCGCCGGCATGGAGGACATGAAGAAGGTCGGCAAGACCGGCGGGCTGGCGCTGCTGTACTTCGAGGTGGTGAGCGGCATTGCGCTGGTCGTCGGCCTGGTGATCATCAATATCGTCAGGCCCGGGGCGGGCATGAATGTCGACGTGAGCACGCTCGATACCAAGAGCATTGCCGCCTACACCGAGCCGGGCAAGATGCAGGGCACGGTGGATTTCCTGCTGCATGTGATCCCCAATACCGTGGTGGACGCCTTTGCCAAGGGCGAGATCCTGCAGGTGCTGCTGTTCGCCGTGATGTTTGGTTTCGCCCTGCATAAGTTTGGCGGGCGCGGCACGCTGGTGTTCGATTTCATCGAGAAGTTCTCGCATGTGCTGTTCACCATCRTCGGCTACATCATGAAGGTGGCCCCCATCGGCGCATTCGGGGCGATGGCGTTCACCATCGGGAAATACGGCGTGGGCTCGCTGCTGCAGCTTGGCCAGCTGATGGCGACGTTCTACGCGACCTGCCTGTTCTTCATCTTTGTCGTGCTTGGCGGCATCGCGCGCGCGCATGGGTTCTCGATCTGGAAGTTCATCAAGTACATCAAGGAGGAACTGCTGATCGTGCTGGGCACGTCGTCGTCCGAGTCGGTGCTGCCGCGGATGATGGCCAAGCTGGAGAACCTGGGCGCGCGCAAGTCCGTCGTGGGGCTGGTGATCCCTACCGGCTACTCGTTCAACCTGGATGGCACGTCCATCTACCTGACCATGGCGGCCGTGTTCATCGCCCAGGCGACCAACACCGACATGAGCCTGACGCAGCAACTCACGCTGCTGGCCGTGCTGCTCCTCACCTCCAAGGGCGCCGCCGGCGTCACCGGCAGCGGCTTCATCGTGCTGGCGGCCACGCTGTCGGCGGTGGGGCATGTGCCGGTGGCTGGCCTGGCCCTGATCCTGGGCATCGACCGCTTCATGTCGGAGGCGCGCGCCCTGACCAACCTCATCGGCAACGGCGTGGCCACGGTGGTGGTCGCCAAATGGACCGGCGACCTGGATGTTGCGCGTATGCACCGCCGGCTGGACAACGAATCGGATGCCGAGGCCGACGAGCCGGAAGCGGTGCTGGATCCGCTGGTTGCCCGCATGCCGGCCCCCGGCACCACCCTGACCCGGTGAACGGCAGGCCACGATGAAACCCTCCACCTATCGTCCCGGTGCTTCCCTGAAGGCACCGCATCGCATCGTCATCGTCGGCGGCGGCGCGGGCGGGCTTGAACTCGCCACCCGGCTGGGCGACACCCTCGGCCGGCGCGGGCAAGCCGAAGTCACGCTCATCGAGAAGACCCGCACCCACGTGTGGAAGCCCAAGCTGCACGAGATCGCCGCCGGCAGCATGGACATGAGCGCCCACGAGGTGGGCTATCTCGCGCAATCGCACTGGCACCACTTCCGCTACCGCGTCGGCGAAATGGTAGGCCTGGACCGGGAGCGCCGGGAGGTGCTGGTGGCGCCTTATGTAGACGACGAAGGCGCGCAGATCACGCCGCTGCGCACCTTTGGCTACGACACCCTGGTCATCGCGGTGGGCAGCCAGAGCAATGACTTCGGCACGCCGGGCGTCTACGAGCACGCCATGCGCCTGGAGTCCGCCGCGGACGCGCTGCGCTTTCACTCGCGCATGGTCAACGCCTGCATCCGCGCCCATGCGCAGACCGCGCCCCTGCTGGCCCAGCAGCTGCACGTAGCCATCATCGGCGCCGGCGCCACGGGCGTGGAACTGGCGGCCGAGCTGCACCGCACCACCCGCGAGGTGGTGGCCTTCGGCCTGGACCGTGTCGACGCCGACAAGGACATCCGGGTCACGCTGATCGAAGCCGCGCCGCGCGTGCTGCCGGCGCTGCCGCCGCGCTTGTCCAGCGCCACGGAGGGCCTGCTGCGCAAGCTCGGCGTGGAAGTGCTCACCGACGCCAAGGTGGCCGAGGTGCTGCCCGGTGGCGTGCAGCTGGGCGATGGCCGGCTGCTGCCGGCGGAGCTGGTGGTATGGGCGGCGGGCGTGAAGGCGCCCGACTTCCTCAAGGATCTTGCCGGCCTTGAAACCAACCGGATCAACCAGCTGGTGGTGCACCCCACGCTGCAGACCAGCCGCGACGAGAACATCTTCGCGATTGGCGACTGCGCGGCGTGCGCATGGCCCGAGGCCAACCAGGGCAAGGGCGGCTTCGTGCCGCCGCGCGCCCAGGCCGCGCACCAGCAGGCTTCGCACATGGCCAGGCAGGTCCGCGCCCGCATGGCGGGCAAGGCGCTGGCCAACTATCGCTACCGCGATTTCGGCTCGCTGGTATCGCTGGGCGAGTTCAGCACCGTGGGCAACATGATGGGCGGCCTGATCGGCGGGAGCCTGATGGTGGAGGGATTGTTCGCCCGGATGATGTACCTGTCGCTCTACAAGATGCATGAACTGGCATTGCACGGCTTTGCCAAGGTCGCCCTCGACACGCTGGCGCGCTCCATCGTCAGGCGCACCGAGCCGCATGTGAAGCTGCACTGAGCCCCGTGCCGCCGTCCCGCACACGCACACGCACAAGCACAAGCACACGCACAAGCAACCGCACTCTTCCGGACCCCATGACCAATCCCACCTCCGATCCCTCCCGCTGGATTGCCGAGCTCTTCAGCGCGCAACAGACCATGCTGCGCGCGTTCGGCGCCGCACCCGGAGAGGCGCCGCAAGACGCCGACGCCACGCCCGCGCCGGTCTCCATGCTGGCGGCGGCGCGCGCGCTCGCCGCCTGGCCGGAACAGGCCCTCAGGCAAATGAGCGCGCTCTGGCCGGCGGGCGAGCCCGCCGGCAGCCCGGACCGCCGCTTTGCCGCACAAGCCTGGCGCGACGACCCGCGCTTTGCGCTGGCGGTGCGCCATTACCAGAGCTACGCCACGCTGCTGCAAGGCGCGATCGAGCAAGCGCCGGCCGATGCGCAGACCAAAGGCCAGTGGCAATTTGCGCTGCGCCAGGTGCTGGATGCGCTCAGCCCGGCCAATTGCCTGGCCACCAACCCCGAGGCGCTGCAGCTGGCGGTGGACTCCGGCGGCGCCAGCTTGGTGGAAGGCATGCGCCTGTTCCTGCAGGACCTGGCCAAGGGACGCGTCTCGATGACCGATGAGCAGAGCTTCGAGGTCGGGCGCAACGTGGCCACCACGCCGGGCGCGGTGGTGTATGAGAACGAGCTGATGCAGCTCATCCAGTACGCGCCGGGCGCGGGCAAGGTCCATCAGCGCCCGTTGCTGATCGTGCCGCCCTGCATCAACAAGTTCTACATCCTCGACCTGCAGCCCGAGAACTCATTCGTCGCCCATGCGGTGGCGCAAGGGCATACGGTCTTCCTGGTGTCCTGGCGCAACGTGGAGCAAGCGCAGGGACACCTGACCTGGGACGACTACCTTGAACAAGGCGTGCTGCGCCCCATCGATGTGGCGCAGGAGATCAGCGGCGCCGACCGCGTCAACACCCTGGGCTTCTGCGTCGGCGGCACGCTGCTGGCCTGCGCGCTGGCCGTGGCCGCCGCGCGCGGCCAGGACAAGGTTGCCAGCGTCACGCTGCTCACCACGATGCTGGACTTCGTTGATACCGGCGAGATCGGCCTGCTGGTCAACGAAGCCATGGTCGCGATGCGGGAGGCCACGATCGGCCGCGGCGGGCTGCTGCGCGGCCGCGAGCTGGCCCATGTGTTCGCCGCGCTGCGCGCCAACGACCTGATCTGGCCCTATGCGGTCAACAGCTACCTGAAGGGCAGCGCGCCGCCGGCGTTCGACCTGCTGTCCTGGAACTGCGACGACACCAACCTGYCGGGGCCGATGTACTGCTGGTACCTGCGCAACGCTTACCTGGAGAACCGCCTGCGCGTGCCGGGCGGCACCGTGCAATGCGGGGAGCCGGTGGACTTTGCCCGGGTCCGGGTGCCCGCTTTCCTCTATGCCTCGCAGGACGACCACATCGTGCCGTGGGGCAGCGCCTATGCCACCACGCGCCTGTTGGGCGGCCCGACGACCTTCGTGCTGGGCGCCAGCGGCCACATCGCCGGCGTGATCAACCCGCCGGCCAAAGGCAAGCGCCACCACTGGACCGGCCCGCTCCAGGGCGATCCGCAACGCTGGCTTGACGGCGCCGAGCGCGCCGAAGGCAGCTGGTGGCCGGCCTGGACCCGCTGGCTGGCGCAACACGCCGGCGCGCGCACCGCTACGCGCCGGTCGCTCGGCAACGCCGCCTACCCCGTGATCGAGCCCGCACCCGGGCGCTACGTCAAGGCGAAGGCCGGCTAGCTATCCGCAGTCTGGCCTGCCAATCCCCTATCCACCCTACCCCCGATTCACCCAGGAGAGTCACATGGAAGATGTTGTTATCGTCGCCGCAGCCAGAACCGCCGTCGGCAAGTTCGGCGGCTCGCTGGCCAAGGTGCCGGCCCCCGAACTCGGCGCCACGGTCATCAAGGCCTTGCTCGAGCGCAGCGGCCTGAAGCCGGAAATGGTCGACGAGGTGCTGCTGGGCCAGGTGCTGACCGCGGGCAGCGGGCAGAACCCCGCGCGCCAGGCCGCCCTCAAGGCGGGCCTGCCGAACACCGTGCCCGCCATGACCATCGGCAAGGTCTGCGGCTCCGGCCTGAAGGCCGTGCACCTGGCGGCCCAGGCCATCAAGTGCGGCGATTCGGATATCGTCATCGCCGGCGGCCAGGAGAACATGAGCGCATCGCCGCACGTGCTGGCGGGATCGCGCGACGGCCAGCGCATGGGCGACTGGAAGCTCACCGACACGATGATCGTCGACGGCCTGTGGGACGCCTTCAACCAGTACCACATGGGCACCACCGCCGAGAACGTCGCCAAGGCGTACAACATCTCGCGCGAGCAGCAGGACGCGTTCGCGGCCGCGTCGCAGCAGAAGGCCGAACAGGCGCAGAAGACCGGCCGCTTCAAGGACGAGATCGTGCCGGTCTCGATCGTCTCGAAGAAAGGCACCGTGATCTTCGATACCGACGAGTTCATCAAGCACGGCACCACCGCCGATGCCCTGGCGGGCCTGCGGCCGGCCTTCGACAAAGCCGGCTCCGTCACCGCCGGCAATGCCTCCGGCCTGAACGACGGCGCCGCGGCGGTCCTGATGATGTCGGCCAGCAAGGCGCGCGAACTGGGACTCAAGCCCCTGGCCCGCATCGCCTCCTATGCCTCGGCCGGGCTCGACCCGACCATCATGGGCATGGGCCCGGTCCCGGCCTCGCAGCGTTGCCTGCAAAAGGCCGGCTGGAGCATCAACGACCTGGACCTGATGGAGATCAACGAGGCCTTCGCCGCCCAGGCGTGCGCGGTCAACCAGGAGATGGACTGGGACGCCAGCAAGATCAACGTCAATGGCGGCGCCATCGCCATCGGGCATCCCATCGGGGCATCGGGCTGCCGCATCCTGGTCACCCTGCTGCACGAGATGGCCCGGCGCGACGCCCGGCGCGGCCTGGCGTCGCTATGCATCGGCGGCGGCATGGGCGTGGCGCTGGCTGTCGAGCGCTAAGACAGCATTCATTACACAAGGAGAAAACGA
>NZ_JBFTND010000303.1:0-6345 GCF_056397305.1 Cupriavidus sp. 05N40 | reverse complement strand
GCTCTGCGCAGCTTGAGCCCGCCGGTCTGGCGGCGTTTGCTCATTCCTGAGCGCGTCTGCGAGGCCATGCACAGCCGCCTGCAGAATCGGCCTGTTTCCGAAGACGCTGCGGATGCTGACGAGGCGTCACGCGCCCGGTGTATGGAGTCCTGAGCGCGCAGCAAGCCTACGCAGTCTGCAGTTCATGCTCAGTGTGTGACGCTAATGGGCCGTCCTTGCGCCAGCCCTGGTTCCATTTAACTCTGGTATCAAGGGAGTTCTACCTGGTCGAATAAGACGTTCAAGCCTCTACTGCGTGTGGGCGCCAAACTCAAAGGGTACCTGAGAGCATCCTTCGCGGCTGCGATTGGGGTACGTCAAGCGGCTCCGCCAGCGGATGCGCAACGGCACGAGGTGAGGTTTGGTGAGGTTCTGCCGATCGATGGGCACAATCCGTTCCCGCGGCGCGGACCCTCACGGATAGCCAGTGCGGCAGCCACAAGAACGTGCCGGCCAACCCAACCACGCTAGCGCAGTTTGTTGTTTTAGTCCGCCTGCGCCAGCGGGTCGCAGGGCTACTTGCCGCCGGTCGCGCCGCCGGCAATCCCGCCGCTTCCGGCCCGGGCCCGGCAGCCGGCGATCCCCTCGGAGTGCTCGCCGACGTGCTCAGCCGGGCTGACCAGCGCGCGGGAGCCCTGGCTGGATACGCTGACGCCGCCCGGTTCGCCGGCCAAGCCTGCGAGCGGGGTTACGACGCGTTGAATGGATCACCGCAAGGCCCCGTGGCGAGCGGCAGTAGTCGGGGACTGTGAAGGTCGGAGGAAAAAGAGGGTGTAGGCGGCAGGGTGAAAGCGCCTACACCCACGAGGATTGGCAACGGGGTCAGTCTGTCGCCGGTATTGATTATGGTGCACCGCATCAAATTCAGTACCCCGCCGACGAAGGGAAGAGTCACGGAGCAGGGGAAGCGGCTGGCGGATCCCGAGCACGAGGTCAGGACGCAGCGTCGATGAAGTGGTTGCTGATTCCCTCGAGCCAAAAGACCGCCGCTGCTTGAAACGGGATGTGCGGAATGGTGGCGGCGGACCGTCCCCCAAGGCTTGACTCGCGCGCCGGTGGCGCGCTAGGTGGGTCATAAGCCTGTAGCGAAMAAAGCCACGAAAACGCGTACTAGCGGCTCTCGCAAACGTATTCCCGATGGATTGTCATCGCCCCCACCGCGCACGCGCCGAGCGTCTCCTTGGTGGACTCGCAGGACGGGCAAAAGGTGACGCGCAGGGCAATCACGCGTGCTTTCCATTCGCCGGGATCAAGCATGATCATCTCCTAGGCGCTCCCACTCACCCGCCCCTGACAGTGCTCGCGCGCCCAAATCGCGCGGGCGATCTGCTCGAGGCGATCGGCTTCACGTTTGGCCGCGATTACCTGGTCTTCTAGCTCACGTTCTGCGTGGCTGCCCGCCTTCGCGTCGAGCAGCCGGTAAAACAGCGCGCTTTCCCACGATGCTCTCCAGCTTCAGCGCGAGGGCGTTGCCATAGAGCCATTCCCCATCATCTACCGTCGCCACGTAGAGTAGGCCGGCCGGCGGCGTCTCGCCCAGCATCGGGTGCAGCGCGACCTTGCGCTTCTCGATCGGCTGCGCGCGAAAGTCCCGGGCGCCCGCCACGAAAAGGTCGAAGAGCAGTAGGCCACCAGGTCGGCGCCAGCGTGCCAGCCGCGGCGTGCCGCGTGCCGGTGAGCCGCAAATCTTGAAAAGCGGCGCACTATGTGAGCCGAATATGGCAGAATGCGGCTCATGAGCACGAATTCTTCCTGGATCTGGCGCCGCGCAGAATGGCCTGACTTCACCTATGACGCGCAGATGATCGCGCCTGACTTGGCGGAGGCCTACCGGATGCACGGTGTCGTCGAAGGCAAGGCCATGGCCATTGGCCTTGGAAGTACCAGCCAGGTCGCGCTGGATGCGCTATCCGATGAGGTGGTGGCCACGGCCGCCATTGAGGGGGAGCGCCTGTCGCTCGATGTTGTCCGCTCGTCCGTGATGAGGCGGCTTGGCTTGGCGACGTCCGGGCCCACCGACCGCCATGTCGATGGCCTGGTTGGGGTCATCAGCGATGCCACAACAGCGTTTGATCTGCCCCTGGATAATGACCGCTTGTACCGCTGGCAATCTGCGCTATTCCCCGGTGGCACGTCCGGCATCCACCGAATCGCCGTCGGCCGATACCGCGACCATGACGATCCGATGCAAATCGTAAGCGGTCCGCCAGGCCGTGAGCTGGTGCATTACGAGGCACCCCCATCAAAGGACGTGCCGGCGCAGATGACGCGCTTCCTCGCATGGTTTGCTGAGTCCTCGCCAGCGCAGGCCTCGCCGTTGACGTCCGGCAGCAAGCTGATCGATGGCTTCGCTCGGGCCGCTATTGCGCACTTATGGTTCGAGAGCATTCACCCGTTTGAGGACGGCAACGGCCGTATTGGGAGGGCCATCGTTGACATGGCCATGGCGCAGCATTTGCGACAACCGGTGCGCTTCTACAGTCTTTCGCGGCAGCTACTGACCTCGCGCTCGGCATATTACGACGCCCTCAATCAAGCTCAGTGTGGTGACGCCGACGTGACGTCGTGGGTGCAGTGGTTTGCGCGCCAATGCACGGCGGCATGCCATGCCGCGAGCCAGGTCATCGACCAGTCGATCAAGAAGAGGCGCTTTTGGGAGAAGTATGAGGGCAGCGGGATTCATGAGCGGCAGCGCAAGGTGCTGCAGCGCCTTCTCGACGACGGGGACGGTGGCTTCCTGGGCGGCCTGAACGCTGAGAAGTACATGAAGATGACCGGCGTCTCAAAGGCCACGGCTACACGCGACCTTTCGGAGATGGTCACGGGCGGGCAATTGTGGAGCCACGGTGTGGGCAAAGCGGTGCGCTATTACATCAATGTGCCGGAATGGACGCATGGTGTAGCTTTGGAGCCCGATCCGGGTGAGGCCGTATAGCCACTTTTCCGTCACGACCTGCGACACGCTAGCAGCGTCCCGCTTGGCGGCGAGTGCAGCAAGTGTCACGACAGCGCGCCGTGTTCGGTCGTGGGTCCGGTATGATATGAAATCGATTACTTTCGGGGTTATCTCTTGTCGGGCAAGGATCGGATACCAAATCGTTTGGCGGATGTTGCTAAGGCTGCGGGCGTGTCTGTTGCAACCGTTTCGCGTGCATTCAACATCCCTGACGCCGTACGCGAGGATGTTCGCAAGCATGTGATCGCGGTTGCGGAAAGGCTTGGCTACGTCCCCAATCCGGCCGCGAAAGCGCTGCGCACACGTCGAAGTCATATTGTGGGCGCAGTCATCCCAACGCTTGACTATGCGATCTACGCCAGCATGATCAACGCGTTTCAGGCTGCCATGGCAGCAGAGGGCCAGATGGTCTTCATCCTGAGTGCGGGTTTCGACAATACCAAGCTCTACCAACCGGTTCGACAGCTAGTTGAGCGTGGTGCGGAAGCCTTGCTGGTTGTCGGGCGGATCGACGATCTGCAATTGGTTGAGTATCTGCTCAGTATCGACCTCCCGGTGGTCACGACCTTTTCCTTCCTGCAGGACGAACCTTTCGCTTCCATCGGATTTGACAACTACGTTTCGACACGGCGCGCGGTGGAATACTTGCTCCAGATAGGGCACCGCCATGTCGCTATGCTTTCCGGCCCGTCACAAGGAAATGATCGGCAGATAGCACGAAAAAAGGCCTTCGCCGATGCCCTTAGCGACGCTGGGCTGAAGGGTGAACCCCTCATCCTGGAGAGTCAAGGCGGCTACAGCATGGCGTTTGGATCGACTGCTACGCGCCGCCTGCTTGCCGATGCGCCAGAGACGACGGCGATCATATGCAACAGCGATGTGCTCGCATTTAGTGCTATTGCCGAGTGCCGAAAGGCAGGATACCGCGTACCCGACGACATGACGATCGTGGGTCACGATGACCTGGACTTTGCACGCTTGCTCGAACCCGCGCTAACGACGATCTCGGTTCCGGCCGAAGAAATGGGCCGCCGAAGTGCCGAGGCATTGCTGGACGCGCTTCGCCACTCGCGCAAGCCGCTGCCGTCTGAGATGCACGCCAATCTGGTGGTTCGGGAGTCCGTCGCCGCTCCTCGCTCAAAGAAGCTTTCCACCCGCTGATCCGTTGCCGGCGCCAATGACGTCGCTTGATGACTCCCACCTCGTCTCGCCCCACATGGGATTCTCTTTTTTGCACTGGTTTGGTGCTTTCCCCTATCCGATGTGACATACGCCAGATTGTGGAATGGGAAAAGCATTCTTTAAGGCGCTTTTTTTGCAATCTGACGTGGAACGCTCCTTGCCTTTCGGTCTGCGGCAGGGTTAATCCTAGGAATGTAATCCTTTACATAGATTTGCCGGGACCCTAAGATTCTGGTGGAGGAGATCTGCGGCATAGCAGGGGCCGAAGCTGCTTTTTGAGCACATCGGTTCTCCCTTATTTGTAATCGATTACATTACGGCACCTGATGAGGTCTGATTTGTGCCTAACCGGCTTCTCGTCGTGACGGAGGGTCAGTCCGTTTCCATTTCTTATGTGTGGCATCTAAATTGTCAGGAAGGAAGGTAGTCCTATGAAATCGTCTCCCCGCGCCGTTCTTTCGGCGATGCTTGCTTCGATCGCATTTCTTTCCGCCTCTGCAGGCGCGGCTGATGCTTATCCGAGCCGCCCCGTCGAACTCGTTGTTGCGTTTCAGCCGGGTGGCGGAACCGACTCGATGGCACGTGCGTTTGCAGACGCGGCAAGGAAACACTTCCCACAGCCAATCACCGTAATCAATAAACCCGGGGCGAGTGGATCCATCGGGCTCTCTTACGTCGTGAATGGGCAGGCCGATGGCTACCGTGTGGCCATGGTGTTCGCCGAGTTGCTCACGCTCCCGCTGCTGGATATTGGGAAGGTGACCTACGAAGACTTCCAGCCCATCGCCCAATTCAGTTCCGACCCGACCTCGGTTACGGTTCGAGCCGATGCACCATGGAACACCCTCGAGCAATTTGTGGCCTACGCCAAGGCAAATCCAGGCAAGGTGACCGTGTCCAACGCAGGTAATGGCTCTATCGGCCATGTCGCGGCGGCAGCGCTCGGGCAGAAGATCGGTGCGACGTTTACACACGTCCCGTATCAAGGCAATGCACCGGCGATCCTTGGCCTGCTCGGCGGGCAGGTTGAAGCGACCACCGTACCCTACGCTGAGTTGAGGCAGTATGTGGCCGCTGGAAAGCTGAAAACGTTGGCTGTCATGGCCGACAAGCGCATGCCGGAAATCCCGCAGGTGCCCACGCTGAAGGACAAAGCCATCGATCTTTCGGTTGGGGTGTGGCGGGGTATCGCCGTATCCAAGTCCACGCCACCAGACGTGGTGGCCAAGCTCCGCGCGCTCGCGGCAGATGTAGCCAGGGAGCCGTCCATGYAAGACGCGGTCAAGAACTTGCACATGACACTTGCGTATGTCGATGCGCCAGAGTTCAAGGCACTGATGTCCAAAGAGAGCGATCAGTTCAAGCGCATCTTGCCTGCTCTCGCATTGAAGCAATAGAAACCAGTCGGACCGCTGTTCGGAGGTGGTTGGCGCGCCCCCCAAATGTCGTGCTCAGCAGTCCATTCCGAACAGCCAAACGCCGATAAAAAATGTAATGGATTACATTTCCGTGAACCACGCTAGGTGGGCCACGACAAACTGTCTCTCAGGAGAAAACCGTTGACCAACACCACGAATCAGCAGCAAGCCGCCCAAGAGAAGGGGGTTGTCTACTACTTCAGCCGTCAAACCGAAGTGAGCTACTGGCAGCCGAAGCCGGCTAACGGCCATGTATCAGTAGTCGTCGCGCCAGGACTGACCAAGATGCAGCGCGATCTTGCGATGGGCACGCAAACGTTGCCGCAAGGCGGTCGCGTTCGTGAGCATGCTCACCCGGCCAATGAGGAGATCCTCCATTTCGTCTCYGGCATGGGGACGGCCATCGTCGACGGCGAAGAGTACAAACTTGAGCCCGGCGTCACGCTGTTCTTGGGCAAGCACAACTCTCACACATTCGTGAACACCGGGGACACCGATCTTCACTGGGTGTGGTTCATGACACCGAGTGGCTTGGAGACTTTCTTCCGCGAGGTGGGACGGCCGCGCGCCCATGGTGAAACCGCGCCGGAGCCGTTTGATCGCCCGGAGAACATCGCACAGATCGAAAGCGCTGGCAACGGCGTATTCGCTTACACCAAAAACTGACGTGAGGTTGGGCCTTGCTTGACGATATCTTCACGCTTGATCGGGGCGCCGGCGAGCCGGTTGTCCTGATCTCCGGACTGGGAG
>NZ_JBFTND010000302.1:0-6368 GCF_056397305.1 Cupriavidus sp. 05N40 | reverse complement strand
AGCTGGTGCTGCGCGGCAATGCCGAATCACTGCAGACCTGCGAGCTGCGCCGCAACCTGTCCGCCAGCGGCGAATAGGCCGGCAAGCCGGGAACAGCAGAATCAAGCTGAAACAAGCGGAAATAATCGGAAATAAGCGGACGTTTACATGGCCCGTACCAAGGCACCCGATTTCGAGGCGCAGCGCGAGCAGATCCTGGACCTGGCTGCCGCCGCTTTTGCCGCCAGCAGCTATCCCAGCACCTCAATGGCCGACCTGGCCGCCGCCTGCGGCACCTCCAAGGCGCGCCTCTATCACTACTACGAGAGCAAGGAAGCGATCCTGTTCGACCTGCTCGACCGCTACACGCGCCGGCTGATGCTGATCGTGACCGAGGTCGAGGCGGAGGCCGGACGCCGGGGACGCAGCGAGCAGGAGACCTTCGCCAACCTGATCCGCGCCTTCCTGGCCGAGTACGAAACCTCGCAAACCCGCCATGTCGCCCTGATCAACGACGTCAAGTTCCTGGCCGACGAGCAGCGCGACCAGATCCTCCGGCGCGAGCGCGACGTGGTGGCCGCCTTCTCGCGCCAGCTGCGCCGCGCCTACCCGGAGCGCGTCACCCACGACAACCAGGCCGCCCTCACCATGACGGTGTTCGGCATGATCAACTGGACCTTCACGTGGCTCAAGCCGGGCGGCAAGCTGTCCTACGCGGAGTTCGCCGAGATGGTGATCGACCTGCTGGCTGGCGGCCTGCCGGGCGCGCCCGCGGCCGCCGCCCCTTCGGCGCGCGGCGTAGCGTAGCGTCCGGGCGGCCGCCGCCCCCTCAGGACCAGTCCTCTTCCTCCTTGCGGCGGCGCTGGTCGCGGTCCTGGCGGAACATCTCCTGCAGCTCGTCGCGCGCCTGGCGCGCCAGCGAAACCAGCTTCTTCTGGTCCGTGTAATGCGGGTAGAAGCGATCGATGGCCGCGATATTGTGGCGGCGAAAGCGCAACGCCACCGAGCGCGCCTGGACCGGGTCGTAGCCCAGCCCCTCGAGCACGTGCCGCCCCAGCCGCAGCGATCCCTCGAACAGCTCGCGCTCGAACAGCTCCACGCCGCGGTCCTTGAGCTGGTAGATATGCGATACGTGCCGCGCCCGCGCGTAGATGCGCAGATGCGGGAAGCGCTCGCGCACTTTGTCGATCAGGGCCAGGCTCTCTTCCATGCCGTCGATGGCCACCACCAGGATGCGCGCGCGCTCGGCACCGGCCGACTCGAGCAGGTCCATGCGCGTGGCGTCGCCATAGAACACCTTGAAATCGTACTGCCGCAAGAATTCGATCTGGTCGGGATCGTGGTCCAGCACGGTGACGCCGATGCCTTGCGCATAGAGCAGGCGGCCGATGATCTGGCCGAAGCGGCCGAAGCCGGCAATCAGCACCGGGTTGTCCTGCGGCGCGATCACATCGTCAGGGCGCCGCGCCAGGCGCGCCAGCCGCGGTGCCACCAGGCGGTCGTAAGCCAGCAGCAACAGCGGCGTGACCACCATCGACAGCGCCACCACCAGCACCAGCAGGGCCTCGGTGCGCGCCGGCAGCAAGCCGGCGCCGCCGGCCACGCCGAACACCACGAAGGCGAACTCGCCGCCCTGCGAGATCAGCAAGGCGAACAACAGGCGCTGGCCGTGCGCGATGCCGAAGCGCGGCGCCAGCACGGCCAGCACCACGGTCTTCAACAGCACGAGGCCGGCCACCAGCGCCACCACCGTGCCCGGCGCCTGCATCAGCACGCCGAAGTCGATCGACATGCCCACCGCCATGAAGAACATCCCCAGCAGCAGGCCCTTGAACGGCTCCAGGTCGGCCTCGAGCGCATGCCGGTACTCGGAGTCCGCCAGCAGCACGCCGGCCAGGAAGGTACCCAGCGCCATCGACAGGCCCACGGCGTCCATCATCAGCGCAATGCCCACCACCAGCAGCAGCGCGAAGGCGGTGAACATCTCGCGCATGTCGGTGCGCGCGATGAAACGCAGCGCCGGGCGCACCAGGTAGCGCCCGCCCACGATCACGGCACCGATCACGCCCACCGCCTTGGCGGCGCCCAGCCAGCCCGCCGTGCCGGACGCGCCGGCTGCCCCGGCCTCGGCACCGCCGGCGGCAAGCAGCGGCAGCAGCGCGATCATCGGAATCGCGGCGATGTCCTGGAACAGCAGGATGCCGAAGCTGGCGGCGCCCGCCGGCGTGCCGAACAGGTTGCGCTCGGTCAGCGTGGCCAGCGCGATGGCGGTGGACGACAGCGCCAGCCCGAGCCCGGCCACCAGCGCCACCTGCCACGGCGCCCCCACCAGCGAGGCGACGCCGCCGATCAGCACCGCGCAGGCCGCCATCTGGCCGCCGCCATAGCCGAAGATCACGCGGCGCAGCTCCCACAGCTTCTTTGGCTCCAGCTCCAGCCCGATCACGAACATCATCAGCACCACGCCGAACTCGGAGAAATGCAGGATGGATTCGACATTGGTGACCAGGCGCAACGCCCACGGGCCGATCGCCACGCCGGCCAGCAGGTAGCCCAGCACCGCGCCCAGACCGAAGCGGCGGGCCACCGGCACAGCCACCACCGCGGCGACCAGGAAGACCACCAGCGCCACCAGGAAATCGTGTTGATCCATGGCGCGCTCCTCAGCCGGCCGCGACGCCGGCGGCGCCGCCGAGCACCATCGATACCCGGCCGATATGCTCGGCCAGCACGTCCTCGTCCACCTGGTTGGCGTCATGCAGGACCAGCGGCGTCAGCCAGTTCATGCCGCACAGCACGGCTGTCTGCGCCAGCGGCAGCATGTATTCGCCGATGCTGTGGCCGTGCGTGCCGTCGGGACCGTAGGAATCGGCATGTCCGCCGGTGCTGGCCACCACCAGCAGGGACTTGCCGCGCAGCGCCGTGCCGCCGGGGCCAAAGGCCCAGCCGCTTTCCAGCACATCGTCCATCCACAGCTTGAGCAGCGCCGGCATGCTGTACCACTGCACGGGGAACTGCAGCACCACCGTGCCCGCGCGCGCCAGCGCGCGCTGCTCCTCCACCACGTCGATGTCGTAGTCGGTATAGCGGGTGTAGAGATCGTGCACGGTGACAGCCGGCAACTTTTCCAGGGCCGAGGCCAGCGAGCGGTTGACGCGTGACTGATGCGGCCTGGGGTGGGCGTAGATGACGAGAATCGGTGGCTCGGCCTTGGGGTCCACAAAGAATCCTGAAAAACGTAAGGTGCGCCGCGCGAAACGACGGTCTTGCGATAAAAAAGAGGCCCAAGGCGCACCAGAATGGCACCCCGGGCCTGGCGCCCCGATGTTAAATCAGGGCAGGCCGGCTGGCGGCACTGGCGATGCCTCGATATGCGGCGTTGCAACAAACCCACATTCCAGGGGCTCGCCGGCTTCATGAAGCACAATTCAAGCTATTGATTTTATTGAATAAATCCCGATATTACAAAATGTAGCCAGCTTGGCCGTCCCGCTACCTTACGCGAGACTGACAATTCCACTACAATACTTTTTGCGTTGCAGCAAGATAGTGTTTGCCCTTGGCCAAGGCTTCCAAAGCCAGGCCGCACTCGAAAGTGCATGGACAAACACCTGCTGACTGCTATTTTTATACCTGATTACGTCGCGAGGAAAACAAAGTGAATCCGCTCGAACTGAGCAAGGCCGTCGGGGCCGTATCCGACGAAGATCTCCGCCGCGCAACCGCAGCCGCGCAGGCCTCGCATCGCCCCACCACCCTGGTGCGCGAGCTGGCCGCGCATCACCGCTCGCGTCTGCTCAAGCATTTCCTCGCCCTGGGCGAGGAGGATCGCCTGCTCCGTTTTGGCCAGTCGGTCGGCGACCATGTGATCGAGGCCTATGTCGACAGCATCGACTTCGACCACGACACCGTGTTCGGCGTCTACGACGAGCACCTTGAACTGATCGGCGTGGGCCACTTCGCCAACCTGCGCGACAACACCCAGGGCCGCGTTGCCGAATTCGGCGTGTCCGTGTCGCAGAGCGCGCGCGGCCGCGGCATCGGCAGCTCGCTGTTCGAGCGCGCCGCCATGCATGGCCGCAACAGCAATGTGCGCACGCTGTACATGCACTGCCTGTCGCGCAACGCCGCCATGATGCACATCGCCAAGAAAGCCGGCATGAAGGTGCAGTACGCYTATGGCGAGGCCGACGCCTACCTGGAACTGCCGCCCGCCGACACCGTCAGCCGCCTGACCGAGGCGCTCGACGAGCAGGTGGCCGACCTCGACTACATGGTCCGCCGCAACCTGCGCGATGCGCGCCGCTTCGGCCTGCGCTTCTGGCGCTCGATGCTGCCGCAAAAGCGCACGGCCTGACGGCATTGCGGCCTTGCCAGGATGGCGCGCCCGGCGGCGCGCCATTTTCATTGCCGCCCCGGCCGTCGCCTGCGCCCTTCAGCCCCCCGCCACCGGCAGCGCCGTCGTGTCCTTGATGCACTCCAGCGCGAAGCTCGAGCGCACGTCGATCACCGCCGGGTGGGCCAGCAGGTGGTCCTTCATGAAGCGCGCGAAGTGCTCCATGTCCTCGACGTAGACCTTCAGCAGCAGATCCATTTCCCCGGTCATGGCATGGCAGGCGGCCACCTCCGGCCAGATCGCGATGGCGGCGCGGAACAGGTCCAGCGGCGCCTTGCCCTTGGGCGCGCCACCATGCTTCTCCAGCCGCACGTTGATATAGGCCAGCAGCCCGAGCCCGATCCTGCCCGGCTCCAGCAGCGCCGCGTACTGGCGGATCACGCCAATCTCCTCCAGCCGCCGGATGCGCCGCAGGCAGGGGCTGGGCGACAGGTTCACGCGCTCGGCCACTTCCAGATTGGTCAGTCTCCCGTTGGCCTGCAGCACCTCCAGGATCTTCCTGTCGATCTTGTCCAGCTCCACCTTGCTCACGATATTGTTGCTCCGCAATATGTTTGACGGCAATTTTTTTGCGCAAATTTAGCAAGCTGTGCACAACTACGCAATTTTTTGTGTAGTCCGGACTATAGACGCAGCTTATCAGCCCCCCTCCCTGCCCCGGCCGCCGCCCCCCTGCACGGCCCCGTCGATCTGCGCGATCGCCTTCCGGGTGCACGATGCCGCCCCCGCCCATGGCCGTGCACTGGAACCGGGCGCCTGGGGCTTCGACAACAAGCGCGGCCCGATGGAACTGAACATCCCGGCCATCGAGGCCATCGAGGCCATCAAGGGTATCGGCGATTCGCTGATCTGCCTCGCCGACCGATGGGAAGGCAAGGATGGTGCCAAGGCTGGCGAGGCGGGCAATATCAGCATCTACGACGTGGACTTCGCACCGATCGCCCGCGCCAAAGAAAAAGCGCGACCACGGATGGTCGCGCTTTTTCTTGCCCGCGGCGCTGGTCTGCCGCGGGATCCTGCCAGGCATCGATCAGCCGCCGCGGCCCGAAGGCGCCGCCGGATTGGACGGGTTGCCGCGCTGGCCCCACTGGTCGTGCATCTTCTGCATGCCGGCGCGGATCTCGTCCATGGTCAGCTTGCCGTCGTGGTTGGCGTCGAGCTGGTCGAAGCGCTTGGCCAGGCGGGGAAAGCCGGCCTGGACCTCGGCCTTGGTCAAGGCACCGTCGGCGTTCTTGTCGGCCGCCTTGAAGCGCGCCTCGAAGTCAGCCTGCATGGCTGCGCGGCGCTGCTCCATGCTGGTCTTGTGGAACGCCGCCAGCTCGCTCTTGTCGAGCTTGCCGTCGTGGTTGGTGTCGATCTTGTTGAACAGCGCGTCGGCTTCGGCCTTGGAGATGGTGCCGTCGCCGTCGGTGTCGATCGACTTCATCCACATGCCGTCGCCGTGCCCCATATGGTGATGCATGCCGCCCTGTTGCGCCTGTTGCGCGCCGGGGGCGGGAGCTGCCGGCGCGGGTGCCGCGGTCTGCGCGAAAGCCGTGCCGCCCATCGCCAGGATCACCGCCGAAGCGGCCATGAAATTCCGGATCGAACGCGTCTTGAGATTGCCTTGCATGTCTTTGCTCCTTTTTCGTCTCGGTGGACTGGTAAGGATTAGAACGCACGGCAGGCAGGAAAGTTGGTCTCTCTAATACGTTGTTACGCGGCTCACAGTTAGGGCGCTCCTGCGTAAACCGCTGAAAGTATTGGTAAATATCCGGCCGATGGCGGTTACAAAGAGTCACCGCGGCAAACCCTGCCCTCGGGGCGGCAATCAGTCCTTCGCGGAAATGGGTTCGCCCGGGGCCCCGGTGGGCTGCGCCGGCGCCGGTTGCATGACCGGCTGCGCCTGCGGCGGCACGGCCGCGGGCATTGGCGTCGACAGCGGTGCCGCGGCGCCGGCCGGCAGCGACGGCTGGCCCGCCGCGGCCGGACCGCGCGTGACGATGGCCGGCAC
>NZ_JBFTND010000301.1:0-6402 GCF_056397305.1 Cupriavidus sp. 05N40 | reverse complement strand
GGCGCAGTTCGATCCGCGTCTGTCCTGGCAGGATGTCGAATGGATCAAGAAGCGGTGGGATGGGAAGCTGATCGTCAAGGGCATCCAGGACCCCGAGGATGCGCGACTGGCGGTGGAAAGCGGCGCCGATGCCATCATCGTGTCGAACCATGGCGGGCGCCAGCTGGACGGCGCCGCGTCATCGATCTCCACATTACCGCGCATCGTGGAAGCCGTCGGGGATCGGGTGGAAGTCCATATGGATGGCGGCATCCGCTCGGGCCAGGATGTGCTCAAGGCCGTCGCGCTCGGGGCGCGTGGCACGTATATCGGTCGCGCCATGATGTATGGCCTGGGCGCCCTCGGCGAGCAAGGCGTGAGCACGGCCTTGAACATCATTCAGAACGAGCTCGATCTCTCCATGGCGTTTTGCGGCAAGACGGATATCCAGTCGGTCGACCGCAGCATCCTGCTGACGAAGTAAGAGACGCTTTCAAAAAGACTCTGGCGTTCGGCTTTGCGTCATTGGGGTGGCCTTGCGGTACTACATGTACTGTCTGCTGCCGCGTGCCTAGCCAGAACCGCTTCGCTTTATTTTGATAGCGTCTCCGAGGCGTCTGGGCCGAAGCTGGCCTGGACGCCAGGACTCATTGACAGAGAAACTCGACGAGGCCGGCCAGCATGCGGTCGCAGGCTTCGATCTGCGCCAGCTCCACATACTCGTCGGCCTTGTGTGCGACTTCAATGCTCCCGGGCCCGCAGATCAGCACTGGCGTTTCGTTCCAGCTCCGCTGGAACAATCCACCCTCGCTGCCATAGTCCACCTTGGCGCATGGGGTGCCCGGAGGGAGCAGCGAGGCGAGCAGGCCGACAGCGGGCGAATCCTCGCGGGTGTTCAGGCTGGGATAGCTGTTCGTCATCTGGATGTCTGGCAAGGGCGCCGCAGGATCCAGCGCCTCATTCTTGACGCGCTCGGCCAGGCGTTCCAGGACGCGCTTCAGGATCAGATCGGGTCTATCTTCCGAGACGTTGCGAATCTCGAAGCTGACTTCGCATTCGCTGGGCACGATGTTCAGGGCGCGGCCGCCGTGGATGACGCCGGCGTGGACCGTGCTGTAGGGCACGCCGTAGCCCTCGTCGCGCGGGCCGCTTTCCGCCAGCTCACGCTGCACGTCCCGCAGGGATGCGACGAGGTCGCTGGCCATGTGGATGGCGTTGAAGAACCTGGGCGCCAGGCCTGRGTGGCCGGCCTGGCCGCAGCAGACTGCCCGGTAGGCAGCCTTGCCCTTGTGACCGGTGCCGATCCGCATCAGGGTCGGCTCGCCGACAATGCACAGGTAGGGTGCGGGGAGGCTGTTCTCCAGGCGGCGCAGCAGGTGGCGCACGCCAACGCAGCCGATTTCCTCATCGAAGGACAGCGCTAGCTGCAAGGGGCGCCGGAGCGGCTGCCGAGCGGCTGCCACCATGGCGGTGACGGCGCAGGCCACGAAGCCTTTCATGTCGGCTGTGCCGCGTCCGTAGATGCGGCCATCCCGGTGCGTTGCCTCAAAAGGGGGCGAAGTCCAGGGCTGGCCGTCCACCGGCACCACATCGGTATGGCCGGAGAGCAGGACGCCCGGAATGCCCACCGGACCGACCGTCGCAAACAGATTGGATCGGCTGGGGTCTTGCGGGTCGGGCGCGAGCATCGATTCGATGCCGGCTTCCGCCAGGATGTCCTGGACCTTGTGGATGAGCGCGATGTTTGGCGTCAGGGAAACCGATGCGAAAGAAATGAGCGTCTCCAGGAGCGAGACGCTTGCGGAAGAGGTGTGATTTTCCATCTCTGGCGTTTTTGATGGGGTATTGCCGAATGCGGCATGACCGATGAAGATGGCGCTTCTGGACGCCGACTCAGGACGCCGATTCAGGGCGCTGCTATATGGGGATCGAAGAAACTTGGAGCGCTCATTCCGGGAATGTATTGGTCGGAGATATAAGCGCGGCAGCGTTCCATGAAGACTCTCGTCAACCTTGACTGTTTCATCGGCTTGTAGGTCGCCAGGCCGAGCAGCATGGGCCGATGGGTACCGGCAAGGCGAACCCGCACCATGCGTTTTCCATCGAGCGACTGATTGGATTTGGGGCGCACATTGAAGAGCGCATAGCCAATTCCGTTGGCGACCAAGGCCCGGACTGCTTCCGTAGACTGCGAACGCGCAGCGATGTTCGGCGTCACGCCGGCCTCTTCAAACAGGGAGGCGAAATAGTCCCGGCTCATCGGTATATCGAGCAGGACGTAGGGTTCGGGCGCCAGCTCTTCGAAGGAGACGACTTTCTGCTGCGCCAGCGGATGGACCTCACTCACCAGGACATAGGGCGGCATGGTCGCCAGGCTCTCGAACTGGATGTCATCGCCAAGGTGCAGGTCGTAAGTGATTGCCAGGTCGATCTCGAGCGCATGGAGCTTGTTCATCAAGACCTCCTGGTCGCCTTCGACCATCTGCAGCTCGATTTTCTTGAAGGCGCGCGAAAAACCGAAGATGACCTCGGGCGCAATCATGGGCGTGAGCGACTGAAAGCTTCCCACCCGCAAGGTGCCCTGGATGACGTCGCTCGAGTCGGAGGCGATTTCATAGAGTCGGGACGACCGTCCGAGCATATCTTCGCAGTGTTGCAGGACCAGCGTGCCGACGGGGGTCAGTCCAATGCCCTTGGAAGGATGGCGCACGAACAGCTGCGCGCCCAGTTCGGCCTCGATATGGGCGATGGCTGCGGAGATCGAGGGAGAAGAGATATGGATTTGCGTCGACGCAGCGGAAATGCTGCCATGCTTCGCCGTTGCGACGAAATACTCCATCTGGCGCAGGGAAATGCGATTGAGCATGTCGGGATCAAGAAAAGGTGAACGGTCCAGTGTACTGGAGAAAGTTTGCCCTTTCGAGCGCCGGCCGCCTGGCCGGCGCTGTCACGCTGTCATTCGATGCATCGGTCAGGTCAGAGGTTTCCAGGAACGCCGAAGCTGGGCGCCGCACGGGGATCGAGCGCCCGCTTGACATAGTCCTTCAGCTGCGGCGCGTAAACCTGCCAGACGGCATAGAGGGCCTCGACCGGATTGTTGTCCACCCAGTCCAGGCGCAGATCCACGACAGGCCAGTTTTGCGCATCGTACACCAGCAGGCCTGCCGAGTGCACCGGGCCTTCCTCGCCGCCGGCGGCCTGGCCGGCGAGCATGGCCTGCATCAGCCGTTCCGCCAGCGCGCCTTCGGTCTGCTCGAAGGCCGACAGCATGGCCTGGGGCACGTCACGCGTCGCCAGCATGTTGCCTGCGCATGCGGCATGGGTGCCGACCACGCTTGCCAGGGTGCCAAGCGCCTTGGCACCCGTGAAAACCCTCGGCGGGTTGTGCGCGTCGATGGCCATGAGCTGGCGGTACTCGATATGCGGGCGCTTCTGCAACTCGGCGAGAGCGCCTTCCGGCGTAAGGCCGCTGGCCATCAGGTCCAGGGCTAGGGGGCCCAGATCCGGGTCGGTAATGTTCTGGCTCGCGGCTGCGCCCACCCCTTTGCGGCCGCGGATGCAGCGCGAGGCAACTGCCGGTGACGAGGACGCCACGGCGGCGCCGAACTGGCCGGTGGCGGGGCACCGCGCGATGATGGAAAAGGTCATGGCAGCTCAGCCAGGGATGACAGCGGTGGCGTCGATCTCGACCAGCCACTCGGGGCGGGCCAGAGCCGATACGACGATGCCGGTCGAGACCGGAAAGACACCCTTCAGCCAGCGGCCCACGACACGATAGACCGCTTCGCGGTAGCGCGGGTCGATAATGTAGATCGTGATCTTGCAGATGTCCTCGAGCTCGCCGCCGGCTTCCTTGAGCAGCATCGCGATGTTGGCCATGGCCTGCTCCGCCTGTCCTGCGACGTCCCCGATGCACACGCTCTCCGAGGTGTCGAGGTTCTGGCCGATCTGCCCTCGCAGAAAAACGGTACTGCCTCGCGCGACCACGGCTTGGCAAAGGTCGTTGTCCAGATTCTGTTCAGGGTAGGTGACCTTCGTGTTGAAGGTGCGGATGCGGGTATGCTTCATAGTCGATTCAGGTCCATTCAGCAGGTGGCKGGAGGTTGGGGGCGATGCACCCGAGTGCATGGTCATGCGCAGCCGCTGGCGGCGCCATTTGTATTTTCCGGCTGGCCGTTTAGGAATTTCCGAATACCACCGAACCTCAGACGGCCGCTAACCTGTTCCAGACGGCGGAACAATCCACAACCCCATCGGGAAATGTGAGGCACCCCTACGAAAAAGCCGACTTGGCCGCATGGTACGACTTTCACATCATAGGCTCGGTAATTCGAAGTCATTGCGTCGAAGTCATTGCGTCAAGGTCGTTGCCTCAGCGCAATTGCGCCGGCGTCGTTGCATGGCCTTGCTGTACTACGTTTACTGTCCGCGGCCACGTGCTTGCAGGGTGCGCCTGCGCTGATCACGCATGCCTTACGCCTCCCTGGCCAGCAACGTTTCGCTGCATTGTGATTGCGTTTCTCGGTAGCACGTTTCAGCGTATTTCCAGTTCTATCAGATGTTTATCTTTTCGATTGGGGGAAGTAAATGACGATTCGCAAGATTTTGACCCTTTGCGCACTCGCCGCCACGCTTGGCAGTACGGCGGCATGGGCGCAGGAAGCCTTGGTGGTGAGCACATGGGGCGGCAGTTTCCGCGACCTCATCGATGAAAGCATCGGCAAGGAATTCACGCGGCAAACCGGGGTGCCGGTCAAGTACATCACAGGCGGCACCATCGACCGCCTGAACAAGGCAAAGCTTGCCTCCAAGCCCGAGAGCGACGTTACCTTCACGACTTCCCACGTCGGCTGGCTCTACGCCAACGGCAATCTCTTTGAAAAGCTGGATACGAGCAAGATTCCGAATTACACGCATATGGTCGATCGCGCCAAGATCAGCCCGTATCACATCGGCAGCTGGGCCTATGTCTATACCATCGGCTATCGCGCTGACCTGGTGCCGCCCAGCATCAAGTTCGAGAGCTGGAACGACCTGTGGAATCCGGCCCTGAAAGGCAAGATTGGCGTGCCTGACTTCGATCCGAGCCATGTGGTCGCGGTTTCGGCCATGCTGTCGGGAGGCGATGCGAAAAGCTGGGAAAAGGGCCAGGACAAGCTCAAGGCGCTCAAGCCCAACTTCAAGGCGTTCTATACCAATGACGCCAATGCGCAGCAGTTGATCGCCTCCGGCGAAACGCCCGTGCAGGTCATCCTGTCGATCAACGCCTATCACATGATCAGTCAGGGTGTGCCCATCAAGTTGGTCACGCCGAAGGAAGGCGCTGTGCTCGGCATCGATACCATGGCCATCACCAAGGGCTCGACCAAGGCCGATCTGGCTTACAAGTTCATGAACATCGCCTTGTCCCCGGACGTCCAGTCGAAGATCGTGGCCTTGAAGAAGGCGAGCCCCGTCATCGACGACGCCAAGGTTTCGCCTGAAGACGCCAAGCTGCCCGGCGTGTTCACGACGAAGGAACAGTGGGAAACGGCCATCGTCGTAGACCACAAACTTCGCGCCGAGAAGACTGCGGAATGGCGGAAGTGGTTCACTGAGAACGTCATGAACTGAACCCGATATTAAGGGTATGGAGGGAGGGGCGCCGCGGCCATGCACCGCACCGAGCCTCCCTCGCCGATTGAGCATCTGGAATAAGGCTTAAGAATGCGCTCCGATCCTCGAGCCTGGCTGGTCTCCCCAGCCGTACTTGTCGCGCTGTGCATCGCAATTTCGTTGATTGCGGTCCTGCAGTTCAGCTTCCGGGCGTATGTGCCCGGCTCCCTGGATGTCGGCGGATTCACGTTCGCCAACTTCAGCGGCTTGACCAAGTCGATTTATCTCGACGCGTTCTCCAACACCTTGCGGCTGAGCGTGGAGACGACCGTCTTTTCGCTGCTAGTTGCGTACCCGCTGGCCTATGCACTGGTGCGCGTCAGGAGCCGAGCGCTCAAGTCCTTCATCCTCGTGGTGTCCATCACGCCCCTGTTTCTGGGGGAAATCGTCCGGACCTACTCCTGGATCGCCGTCCTGGGCAGCAATGGCTTCATCAATGGCACGCTGCGAAAGCTCGGCTTGATCGACTGGCCACTGGAACTGATGTTCACACACCTGGGCGTGCTGGTCGCGCTGGTGCACGTGACGATTCCCGTCGTGGTCCTGATGCTTGCCACGGCGATTTCGCATATCGACCGGGACTACGAGAAAGCCGCCCAGAGCCTAGGTGCCGGCCCGGTCAGGACCTTCCTCACGGTCACGCTTCCGCTTTCAATGCCGGGCATTCTGGCTGGCATCACAACTGCGTTCGCCTGGACCTTCAGCGCCTTTGCGACGCCTCAGATGATTGGCGGAGGCCGCGTGCCGACGGTTTCGACGCTGGTGTAC
>NZ_JBFTND010000300.1:0-6420 GCF_056397305.1 Cupriavidus sp. 05N40 | reverse complement strand
GCCCGGTGCGCGGCAATGGCCAGGTGATCAACGAGCTGGAGGCGCTGTTCGCCGGCGCCGGCTGGAACGTGGTCAAGGTGGTGTGGGGGTCGGAGTGGGACGCGCTGTTCGCGCGCGATACCAGCCACGCGCTGCTGCGCCGCTTCGCCGCGATGGTGGATGGCGAATACCAGAACCTGGGCGCCAAGGACGGTGACTACAACCTCGCCAACTTCTTCAACCGCGATCCCGAGCTCAAGGCCCTGGCCGCCAGCATGAGCAGCGCCGACATCGACGCGCTGCGCCGCGGCGGGCACGACTTGCGCAAGCTCTACGCGGCCTTCCGCGCCGCGCAGGAACACCGCGGCGCGCCCACCGTCATTCTCGCCAAGACCAAGAAGGGCTTCGGCATGGGCGAGGCCGGCGAATCGCGCATGACCGCGCACCAGCAGAAGAAGCTCGACGTGGACGCGCTGCGCGCCTTCCGCGACCGCTTCAACCTGCCGCTGGACGATGCCGCGGTGGAGGCGCTGCGCTTCTACAAGCCGGCCGAAGACAGTGCCGAGATGGCTTACCTGCATGCGCGCCGCCAGGCGCTCGGCGGCTACCTGCCGGCGCGCGCCCGCACGGCGCACGCGTTGCGCATGCCGGACCTGATGCAATACGGGCGCTTCGCCATGGAGCCGGACGAGCGCGCGGTGTCCACCACCACCGCGGTGGTGCGGCTGTTCACCAACCTGATCAAGGACAAGGAAGTCGGCCCGCGCGTGGTGCCCATCGTCGCCGACGAGGCACGCACCTTCGGCATGGCCAACCTGTTCCGCCAGATCGGCATCTACTCGCCGATGGGTCAGCTCTACGAGCCGGAAGACGCGGGCTCGATGCTGTACTACAAGGAGAGCCAGCAGGGGCAGCTGCTCGAAGAGGGCATCACCGAGGCGGGCGCGCTGGCATCGTGGACGGCGGCGGCCACCTCCTACAGCGTGAACGGCGTGGCCATGCTGCCGTTCTATATCTATTACTCGATGTTCGGCTTCCAGCGCGTCGGCGATCTGATCTGGGCCGCGGCGGACCAGCGCGCGCGCGGCTTCCTGATCGGCGCCACCGCCGGGCGCACCACGCTGGCCGGAGAGGGCCTGCAGCACCAGGATGGCACCAGCCAGCTGATCGCCTCCACGGTGCCGAACTGCCGCGCCTACGACCCTGCCTTCGCCAGCGAGGCCGCGCTCATCATCGATCACGGCGCGCGCCGCATGCTGGAAGACCAGCACGACGAGTTCTATTACCTCACCGTCAACAACGAGAACTACGCGCAGGCGCCGCTGCCGCAAGACGCGCACGACGGCGTCATCAAGGGCATGTACCGCTTCGGTTCGCGCGGCCCGGACAACGCGGCCGCGGCCGTCAGGCTGCTTGGCTCCGGGCCGATCCTGCGGGAGGTCATCGCCGCCGCCGAACTGCTCGCCGGCGACTGGGACATCAAGTCCGAGATCTGGAGCGTGACGAGCTTTTCCGAGCTGGCACGGGACGCCCGCGAATGCGAGCGCAGCAGCCTGTTCGCCAGCGGCGGCGAGACCGAAAGCCACCTGCAGCGATGCCTGCCCGGCGCTACGCCGGTGATTGCCTCGACCGACTATGTGCGCGCCTACGCGCAGCTGATTTCCTCTTATGTGAGTGCGCCCTTTACCGCGCTCGGCACGGATGGCTTCGGGCGCAGCGACACGCGCAGCGCGCTGCGGCGCTTCTTCGAGATCGACCGCTACCACATCGCGATCGCCGCGCTGCGGGCGATCTCCCCGGCGCTGCATGCCGAGGGGCTGGCGCGCTACGGGGCTCGCACGGAGATGGAGCCGCCCTGGGCGCGGTGAGCGGGGGCGTGCAGGGCGGTGCGCCCCGATCGTCGCATAGTGCGATCGCCGCGCGCCGATGGGCTCACGACGCGGGCGGGCGCCGGCCGCATGCGCTGGTTCCTGCCTGCGGCATCGGCTAGAGGTCGGGCACGGGCAAGCTGCCGCCAGCCTCTCCGCGAGGGTGACCTGGCTGTGCGGTGAAATATCGCTTGAGCCGCAGCAGCCTTGCTTCGAACAAGTGCCAGGTCGTGAGGCTGGCAAGCATGCAAAGCAGCAGCGAAGCCAGCATATAGGCCAGGTAGCCGGCTGAAAGCACGCTGCCGTTGTGCGGCAGCAGGCCGGACCGTGTGCGCACTAGCCATGCCAGGCCGTACAGGACCGGCGGGTGGAACACATAGAGCGAATAGCTGTATTTGCCGAACATCCGAAGCACGGGATGACTGGCCACCAGATTCAGGCGAGAGCCCGCCGGGAGCAGGAGCATGGCGGCAATCAGCAAGGCCGAGCATGCGCCGAGCGTGCTGAACCCGAACGTCTGCAATGCCAGCCCGTCGCGCTTCAGGCCGCCGTCAAGCACCACAACCAGCGCCGCGCTGATGGTGGCCAGCGCCGCGAGCCAGCGCAGGACCTGTCGGCCGGTGGGCAGCGCGAATCCACCCCGCGCATACGCAGCCACCAGCGCGCCGTACAGCAGGGGGTCGATATGCGTGAGCGTGGACACGTAGATCGCCATCTGATCCCATCCGTCCCTGATGAGAAGGAAGCGGAGAACCGGGGAGGCAACGCACAGGACCAGGGACACGACCACCACGCGCCGGGCGGTGCACAGAAACACGACCAGCGGCCAGACCAGGTAGAACTGCTCTTCGATCGCCAGCGACCAGAGCTGCGTGACAGGGACGGGCGAGCCTTCCCCGAGCCTTGCGAAGTACCAGTTCTGCATATAGCTCCAGAACCAGGCCTGCGCGTGCAGGAGATCGGCATAGTCATTGCCCGGCCGATAGATTTCCGCAAGAAACGGCCGCAACACCAGGAAAAACAGAATCAGGAAGAAATAGTAGAGCGGGAAAATCCGCAAGGTGCGCTTGGCATAGAAGTTGGCGAAGTACCGCTGCGTGCCCTTCGCGTCGAGCAATATGCCGGTGATGAGAAATCCGGATAGCGCAAAGAAGATGTCGACGCCGACCCATCCGGACGCCAGCAGCTTCACCACGATGTGGTCGAGTGTCCCCGTACCGCCCAGGGCTGCCGCGACCACGGAGTGATGAAAGAAGACCAGGAGGACGGCGACGCCTCGCATTCCATCGAGCGGACGAAGATGGCCGCCACCCAGCCGTTGTTTGAGGAGCGCTTGCGGGCAGGGAGCGTCAATGCCACTGTTCGGTTCGCCGGATGCCGGCGAACGGGGATACTCGATGTGCATCCAGGCCCCCATTCGGATGTGCTCCCCCGAGTGTAGAGGGGCCTTCCCGGCACCATCCGCCAAGTTCAACGCGCGGCACGCCGGGGCGTCAAAGGTAATATCGGGGCCGATGCAGTTCGGTGGGCCTGCGCAATGCAGCCCCTCGCGGCGCCGGCGGCACAGCGCGATGGCCCTGGCCCGCCTCCCGCAGCGGCTTGCCCCCGCGCTCAGCCGCCGCGCTTGTAGACCACGCCGCGCGGGGTGACCGAGTCCGGCGTGGGGGTCGCAGCGGCCAGCGGCTGGCTGGTTGCCGGCTGGGCGGCAGCCGCGCGCTGCTGGGCGCGCCGGGCTTCGCGGGCCTTTTCGATGACGGAGAAATCCGGGCCGGCGAAGGCCGAAAGCGAGCACGAGAGTGCCATCAGGCCGGCACCGATAAGGGCGATATTCTTCACGAGGGTTACCTGTTTGCGGTTGTTGCGTTGTCGCCCGGTGCGACGCGGCTGGCGCTGCGCGCTTGTTTCATTGCGAAGGGGGCGATCTGAAAAAGTCAGGGAGCAGCTTTTGGCCACTCCCTGCGGCCAGGGAAACATCAGCCGGGAAAGAAGTGGCCGCGCAATAAGCAGAGGAGGGAGCGCGCGGTCACTGGGTTCTGCATGATGGTTCATCTTCACTGGCGGGCACGGCGGCGTCCGGTGGTTCCGGTGCCTGGCGTGCTCGACGAAGGGCAGTGTATGCCCCGGTGTGCGATTCAAGAAACGATTAAAACCTATGGGTGCAAGTCGCTTTTTTCATGGTGGCTGGCTCGCCGGACCTGCTCTTCCATGGCCTGCAATCAGCGCTTCGGCGAGTCGCCTTCGGCTACGCGCCGGGCGATCGTTGTAGCATCGCTGCCATGGACAACCTGCTCAGAAAACTCGACCTCACCTCGCTGCGGCTGTTCGTCGCCGTCTGCCAGGAACAGAACATTGCCCGCGCGGCCGAGCGCGAGTTCATCGCGCCATCGGCGGTCAGCCGCCGCATCGGGGAAATCGAGGCGCTGATCGGCCTGCCCGTCATCCAGCGGCATCCGCGCGGCATCACGGTGACGCCGGTGGGCGAGGCCGTGCTGCGCCATGCGCTGGCCATCATCGGCAATATCGAGTCGCTCGGCGCGGAGCTGTCGCGCTTTAGCTCGGGCGCGCGCGGCGCAGTGCGCATGGTGTGCAACCTGGGCGCCATCGTGCAGTTCCTGCCGGAGGACCTGGCGGCCTTCGGGCGGGTCTACCCCGACATCGACATCGCGCTGGAGGAGCAGCACAGTCCCGAGGTCCTGCGGCTGGTGGGCGAGCGCAGCGCGGATTTCGGCATCTGCAACGCGATCCAGGGCGTGGAGCAGTTCGTCTCGCTGCCTTACCGCGAGGACCAGTTGTGCGTGCTGGTGCCGCGCGGGCACCGGCTGGAAGCGGCGCCGCAGGTGCGCTTTGCCGACCTGCTCGGCGAGACCTTCGTCGCGCTGCGCGACGAGAGCGCGCTGAGCCGCCTGCTGCTGGGCGAGGCCGCGCGGCTGAACGGCGCGCTGCGCATCAAGATSCGSGTGGCGAGCCTCGACGCGCTATGCCGCATGGTGCATGTGGGTCTGGGCATCGCYATCGTGCCGCGCCAGGTGGGCGAGCTTTACGTCAACACGCTCGATGTGGCGTGCCGGCCTCTGGTCGACGGCTGGGCCACGCGCCAGCTGGTGGTGGTGTTCCATTCGCGCGAGCATTTGTCGGCCAGCGCCGCGGCGCTGGTGGACTTCCTCTGCCGCCGTTAGCGCCGTTAGCGCGGGCGGCCCGCCGCCGGGCGAGCCGTCTCGAAGCGAGAGGGCTGTCGTGYCGATTCCATGCTATGCGCCGCGTGCGCCGCGCCATATAGTGGGCTGACCAGGACCTCGCCACGGCGACAATCAGATCCGGAGCCCCCATGATGGACGATACGATCCGCTTCGGCGGCCGCGTGCTTTACCTGTCGCAGGATCCCGCCTGCATGCGTGCCCAGCTCGAAGGCAAGGCCGTGAGCCTGGCCGACGCCGGCCCGCTGCGCGACAATGTTTCCACCGACGAGATCACGCCGGTGACAGTGATGCTCACCTACGACGAGCGCCTGGGCGAGTTCCCCTATGTGGGCTTCCAGGCCGGCGGGGAAATGCCGGTCGGCCGCAACGCCGTGCGCGACGGTGGCTTTGCGGTCACGGTGGCGGGCAAGCGCTACGGCAAGGGCTCCTCGCGCGAGTCCAGCCCGCTGGCAGAGCTGTCGGCCGGTATCCGCCTGATCGTGGCGGAGAGCTTCGAGCGCATCTACCAGCAGAACTGCGACAACATCGGCATCCTCACCACCACGGATTTCAGCGTGCTCGAGCGCGTGCTGGCCGGCGAGGCGATTCCCATCGAAGCCTTCCTGAGCGGGCGCGACGCGCTGACCCAGCAGGTGATCCGCGCCGGCGGCCTGCTGGCCTTCAGCCGCGCGGCGAGCTGGCCGGTCCCCGGCAGCATGCCCGCGGCGGCGGCGCCCGCCGGCGCGGCGCCGCGCACACTGGTGGAGAAGATCATCGACCGTCACCTGCTGCCCGGCACCCCGGGCGCCGGCCGTGGCCAGGGCGTGTTCGTGGCGGCCGACTGGCGTTTTTCCCACGACTATTTCACCGGCATGTGCGCGCACCTGATGCATCGCGCCTTCGGCAAGCCGGCCGCGCTGCGCGACCCGGACACCATCATTGCGTTCAAGGATCACCTGGTGCTGGCGGCGCAGAGCTATCCGCACGTGCGCGACGGCTTGCTGCCCGGCGTGGCCAACCTGATGCAAGGCCACGACAGCTTCGCCCATGACTACCCGGTGCGCTCGCACGGCGCGCTGCCCGGCGACGTGCCCGGCTCCGAAGGGATCTGCCACGCGCTGATGGCCGAGCAGTACGCGCTGCCGGGCCAGGTAGTGGTGGGGACCGATTCGCACACGCCGCATTCGGGCGCGCTCGGCTGCCTGGCCTTCGGCGCCGGCGCCACCGACCTGGCGAACAGCTGGGTCACCGGCTACGTGCGCTGCAAGGTGCCGGAGACCCTGCGCGTGGAAGTGGAGGGGGAACTGGCGCCGGGCGTGACCGCCAAGGACATCGTGCTCCACTTGCTGCAGATGGACGCGATCCGCTCGGGCGGCGCCATCGGCGTGGTGTTCGAG
>NZ_JBFTND010000299.1:0-6426 GCF_056397305.1 Cupriavidus sp. 05N40 | reverse complement strand
TTGTAGGCCTTGAGTTCGGCGCGGGTGGGGAGCTTGCCGTGCACCAGCAGGTGGGCGATCTCCTCGAATTCGCAGGTCTCGGCGATGTCGAGGATGTCGTAGCCGCGGTAGTGCAGGTCGTTGCCGGTGCGGCCGACCGTGCAGAGCGCGGTATTGCCGGCGGCAACGCCCGACAGGGCGACGGATTTCTTCGGCTTCGGGGTGGCGAGCGGTTGCGCTTCGGACATGTGGGGTCTCCTTTGGAATGCTGTGCTGTCTGACTTGTATTGACTTGGCTTGTGATGGCGGCGGCAGCCGCGTGGCTGCCGCGTCCTTACTTGGACTTGCCCTGGGCGAACAGGGCGTCGAGCTTCTGCTCGAAGGCGTGGTAGCCGATGCTCTCATACAGTTCGGCGCGTGTCTGCATGGTATCGACCACGTTCTTCTGCGTGCCGTCGCGGCGGATCGACGTGTAGACGTTCTCGGCGGCCTTGTTCATGGCGCGGAAGGCCGACAGCGGGTACAACACCATCGACACGCCGGCGCTGCCCAGTTCGTCGGTGGTGAAGAGCGGCGTGGCGCCGAATTCAGTGATGTTGGCCAGCACCGGCACCTTCACCGCGTCGACGAACTTGCGGTACATGTCGAGGTCGGTCATGGCTTCCGGGAAGATCGCGTCGGCGCCGGCTTCCACGCAGGCCACGGCGCGTTCGATGGCCTTGTCCAGGCCTTCCACGGCGAGCGCGTCGGTGCGCGCCATGATGACGAAGTTCTCGTCGGTGCGCGCATCCACGGCCGCCTTGATGCGGTCGGCCATCTCGTCCTGCGAGACGATTTCCTTGCCTGGGCGGTGGCCGCAGCGCTTGGCGCCGACCTGGTCTTCGATATGCATCGCGCCGGCGCCGAACTTGATCAGCGACTTGGTGGTGCGCGCCACATTGAAGGCCGAGGCGCCGAAGCCGGTGTCCACGTCCACCAGCAGCGGCACGTCACACACGTCGGTGATGCGGCGGACATCGGTCAGGACATCATCCAGGTTGGAGATGCCCAGATCGGGCAGGCCCAGCGAGCCCGCGGCCACGCCGCCGCCCGACAGGTAGATCGCGCGGTAGCCGGCGCGCTTGGCCAGCAGCGCATGGTTGGCGTTGATGGTGCCAATGACCTGCAGGGGATGCTCATCGGCCAGGGCCTGGCGGAAACGGGCGCCGGCGGAGCGGGCGAGGTCGGATGTCGAGAAGGTCATGATCTTGGCTTGTGAGGTGGACGGGCTGTATAGCGCAAGGGGTGTGCCAGCGGGCCCGGCGGTCCCGCGCAAGCCGCCGGGCGGCCTCGGCTGGCGCCGGCAAGCCCTTGATTCGCCTGGGATGGCGCCGTCCATGGCATTTCGCGCCCAAGGATTGAGGCGCTATCGGCATGTCATTTCTATTTCTGAAATGAAAGATTGCATTTCAATATTGAAATGCAATCCGTCGGCGCGCACAATTCAAAGATTAGTCCGCCTGACCCATCCTCGCCCAAGTTTCCCTCAATCGCGCCGATATGAGTAACGCCCTGACCACTCCCGTCAACCTGCCTGCCGCCGGCACCGGACGCCCGCGCATCTGGGCGATCGGCATCAGCCGCCTGTCGCGCGCCTTTGCCGACCTGATCCCGGGCTACGCCGCCCAGGCGGAATTCCGCATCCTCGGCAAGGGCTACGCCGCGGCTGCCAGCGCGATTGCGCGGGAGGCGCGCGAGGGGCGGCTCGATGCCGTGGTGGCGGCTGGCTCGAACGGCGCCTACCTGCGCCAGCACGTGGACGTGCCGGTGGTGCTGGTCAAGGTGACGGGGTTCGACGTGATGAGCGCGCTCTCGACCGCGCGCCGCATTTCCCCCCGTGTGGCGCTGGTGACCCACGCCGCGACCTATCCCGAGGTGGACGAGTTCGTGCGGACCTTCTCGCTGTCGATCCCGGCCTACACCTACCTGACCGAGGACGACGCCGCGGCCCGCGTGAAGGCGCTCAAGCAGGAAGGGGTGCAGGTGGTGGTGGGGCCCGGGATGGTGACCGACCTGGCCGACCGCATCGGCCTGATCGGCGTGTTCCTCTATTCCGGCGTCTCGGTGCGCGGCGCGCTGGAGGATGCCATCGAGGCAGCCCGGCTGCGGCGCATCGAGTCCAGCCGGCGCGACTACGTCAACACCATCCTGGCGCACCTCAACGAGGGCGTGGCGGCGGTCGATGCGGAAGGGCGCATCCAGACCTACAACCCGGCCATGGAGCGCTTTCTCGGCATTGCCCCGCCGGCCGCGCTGGGCCGCAAGCTGCAGACGCTGGCGCCCGCGCTGTCGCTGGACAATGTCATGCAGAGCGGCAACAAGGAACTCGAGGCGATCCACAAGCTCGGCGACAAGATGGTGGTGGTCAACCGCATACCCATCGTCACCGACGCCGGCACCGCCGGCGCGGTTCTGACGCTGCAGGATGCCAATGCCATCCACCGGGTCGACCGCAACCTGCGTTCGCGCAGCCGCGCCCGGCCGGCGGGCGTGCGCTACAGCCTCGACGACCTCRCCGGCGCTTCGCCTGCCATGCATCACCTGCGGGAACTGGCGCGGCGCTACGCGGCAGTGGATTCCACCGTCCTGGTGGGTGGCGAAAGCGGCACCGGCAAGGAAGTGCTGGCGCAGGGCATGCACGACGCCAGCCCGCGCCGGGTCTTTCCTTTCGTGGCCGTCAATTGCGCGGCATTTCCGGAAGCCCTGCTGGAAAGTGAACTGTTCGGCTACGAGGAAGGTGCCTTCACCGGCGCGCGCCGCGGCGGCAAGGCCGGCCTGTTCGAGTCTGCCCACAATGGCACGCTGTTCCTCGATGAGGTCGGCGACATGCCGCCGGCACTGCAGACCCGGCTGCTGCGCGTACTGCAGGAAAAGCAGGTGTTGCCGATCGGCGGGCTCGACTCGGTGCCGGTCAATGTGCGGGTCATCGCCGCGACGCACCGCGACCTGGGCGCGCTGGTGCGGCAAGGCAGCTTCCGCCAGGACCTGTACTACCGCCTCAATATCCTTCGCATCGAGATGCCACCGCTGCGCGAGCGCGCCGGCGACCTGCCGGAGCTGGCCGAACTGCTGTACCGGCGCRCCCAGGAGCGTCTGGGCCATGCGCAGCCCCAGCCTCTGCCACAGGCGGTACGGGAAAGGCTGTCGGGCTACGGCTGGCCGGGCAATATCCGCGAGCTGGAGAACGTGACCGAGCGCATTGCGGTGCTGGTGGTGGGCCGCAGGCTGGCGCCACGCGACTTGCTGGCCGAATTGCAGGCCGCCGCGCCGGAATTGTTCGGTGCGGCGCCCGAGGCCGGGCCGCCGCCGCAGGGCGAAAGCGCGCCGGTGGCCTGGGGTAGCGCCAAAGATGGGGAGAATGGCCAGTCCCTGGCGGGCGTGGCGCGCGCCAGCCAGGCCGAGCATATCCGGCGCGTGCTGGCGCAGTGCGGCGGCAACCGTGCCGCGGCGTGCCATGCCCTGGGGATCAGCGCCACCACTTTGTGGCGGCGCCTGAAGGACGACGGAAAGTAGGCCGGTGGCCGCTTGAGGGGCGCGCCGCGGCTAGGCGGCGTTCAGCCAGCGAAGCTGGATGTCGCCTTCGAGGAAATCCTGTCGTGTGGCGTGGAAGTCACGAACATATTCGCTGTTGAGGTGGGATTCCAGCGCGTGCCGGGAATTCCACTCCATATAGAGCACGAACACTTCGGTGTCCTCGGCGTCCTCGCCCACGTGGTATCGCAGGCATCCCGGCTCCATGGCACCGCGCGTGCGCAGTGCGTCGAGCTTGGCGCCCAGGACCTCACGGTGCTGGGACTTGGCGCGAGCGATACCGACGAGCGTGTACGTTCTGGGCATGGTGTGACGGGCGAAGCGGGTAGCGGCGTATTGTAGCTTTGCGCGTGCTGCCCGGACGGAAAGCCTGAGGGGCGGGGCCGGATATTTCCCCGGTGGTTGACAGAGGGTGCGGTTGTGGTTCTGGCGATCCGGCAACCGCGCGCCCGCTCTGCGCGCGAACCTGGAATGGAGACGGGCCTTCGGAGGCACACGGTTCCGGGGCGGTGAAGCCACGGTCGCCCGAGCGGCGAGGCCACGCGTCCCGAGCGGCATATTCCGCCCTGAACCGCCCTGAACCGCCCTAAAGTTCTCCCGCGTTCCGCCGTTAAGCTGCCACGCCCCATTCACTCTGCACCCGGAGAGCTGGCATGCTGAAACGCATCAAGACCAAACAGCTTCAAGTCGGCATGTTCGTGGCCAGGGTGGGCGGGCCATGGATCGAGCACCCGTTCTGGCGTTCGCGCTTCCCGGTGACCAGCCAGGAACAGATCGACCAGATGGTCGCCTCGACGGTCGAGGAGGTGTGGATCGACCTGCTCAAGGGCAAGGGCATCGCGCCGCCGGCGCCGCCGGTGCCGCAGGCGGCGACCGGTTCGCTGACCGTGAATCCCGTGGCCGACGAGCCGCAGGGCGCGGTGCCCCATTCGGGCGTGCCGCTGGAGGTGGAGCTGGGGCTGGCGCGTGACGTGATGCGCAACGGCAAGGCGGTGGTCGGGTCGATGTTTACCGACGCGCGCATGGGCCGCGCGCTGGAGGTCGAAGGTGCCTTGCTGCTGGTCGACTCGGTCTCCAACTCGCTGACCCGCCATTCGCAGGCGCTGATCGCACTGGCACGCCTGAAGGTGCGCGACGACTACACCTACCTGCATTCCTTCGCGGTCTGCGTCCTGATGATCGCGCTCGGGCGCACGCTCGGGCTGGACAACGGCACCGTGCAGCAACTCGGCCTGGCGGGGCTGGTGCACGATATCGGCAAGGTCGCGATTCCGGCCAAGGTCCTGCACCGGAACGGCCCGCTGAGCGCGGCCGAGATGGAGGTGGTGCAGCGCCATCCCTCCGTCGGCTATCGCATCCTCAACGAGGCCAGGCTCTACAGCAATATCCCGCTCGACGTCTGCATCCACCATCACGAGCGGATCGACGGGCGCGGCTATCCCTTCGGCCTGCGCGCCAGCGAGATCAGCGTGCATGCCAAGATCGCCGGGGTATGCGACACCTATGACTCGCTGACCTCGGACCGGCCCGGCCACGAGGCGTGGTCACCGGCGCGGGCGCTGGAGTACATGGCAGTGCGGGTGGACACCTTGTTCGACCGCACCGTGTTCCAGGCTTTCACGCGCTCGATCGGCATCTACCCGCTGGGCACCGTGCTGCGCCTGCGCTCCGGGCGGCTGGCGGTGGTGTTCGCGCAGCACGACAACGAGCCGCTGCGCCCGCGCGTGAAGGTCTTCTACTCGGTCACCGACGCCGCGCACCTCGCGCCGCAGACGCTGGACCTGCGCGAGACGGAGGACGCCATCGTCGGCTTCGAGGACCCTGCCCGGTGGGGCCTGCGCGACGAGCAGCTGCTGGAGCTCTGCGCGGCGGCCTGAGCAGCGGTCCGAGCGGCGCCGCCATGGCCGCGGGCCGTCAGCCCGCCCAGGCCATCTCCAGGATCCGCGCGGCATCGCCGCCCGCGCTGATGCCCATCACCGCGCCCCATTCGGGATCGAAGCGGCTGTCGAGGAAGGCGCGCGCGCAGGCCGCGTCGGCGTGCTCGAGCATCAGGCAGGCCTGCGCGGCCAGCACCAGGCGCGTGGTGGTGCGCCGCGCCTCCGCCTGCTGCGCCTGCTCCGGCAGGCGCAGTGCCTCGCGCAGGCCGGCCACGCAGGCCAGGATGCGGGGCTCGCCGGCACCCACGGCCTCCAGGCGCGCCAGCACGCGCAGATAGTCGTCGGGATTGCGGCCGATGGCGCGCAGGACGTCAAGGCACATCACGTTGCCCGAGCCTTCCCAGATCGAATTGACCGGCGCGTCGCGGAACAGCCGGCCCATCGGGCCGTCCTCCACGTAGCCGTTGCCGCCGAAGACCTCCATCGCTTCGCCGGTAACCTCCACCGCGCGCTTGCAGATCCAGAACTTGGCGGCGGGCGTGAGGATGCGGCGCCAGGCCAGCCGGTCGGCGTCGTCGGTGGCCTCGAACGCGGTGGCCAGGTCCATTGCGAGCAGCATCGCGGCTTCGGCTTCGAGCGCCATGTCGGCCAGCACGCGCGCCATCAGCGGCTGGCGCACCAGCGGCTTGCCGAACGCGCTGCGGTGCCGCGCGTAGTGCAGCGACTGCACCAGCGCCTGGCGCAGGAAGCCCGCGCTCGACAGCGCGCAGTTCAGCCGGCTGTAGGTGGCCATCTCCAGGATGGTCGGGATGCCGCGGCCTTCGTCGCCCACCATCACGCCCCAGGCGTCGCGGAACTCCACCTCGCTGCTCGAATTGGAGCGGTTGCCGACCTTGTCCTTGAGACGCTGGATCTCGATGGCGTTCTTGCTGCCGTCCGGAAGCCAGCGCGGCACGAAGAAGCACGACGAGCCGGCCTCGGTGTTGGCCAGCACCAGGTG
>NZ_JBFTND010000298.1:0-6460 GCF_056397305.1 Cupriavidus sp. 05N40 | reverse complement strand
GCCGTACATATGGGTGATGGCGGCATCGCCGGCGATGCAGAGAAACTCGATCCAGAGCGGCGGCAGGATGTTGTCGCGCCACAGGCCGAAGCCCATCGCCAGGAATTTCTCCAGGTACAGCGGATCCCAGCGGTACAGCGTTTCCCACAGCGGGTTGAACATCCCGTTGGCGCGCACGGCGTCGCATACCGGCGTGGCGCCGGCCGCCACCGGCTCGTCGGGCAGGCCCGCGCGGGCCAGTTCCTCGGCGAGCGCCGGCACGCCGACCGCGCAGGCGTGGATGCCAACCACGCTGGCCAACTTGAAGACTTCGAGGATTTCGGCACGGCTCGCGCCGAGCTGGAGCGCCTCGCGGACGTGGCGCGACACGCCGGGCTTGTAGAGATGGGTCGCCGTCACGTCGATATTCAGGCGGATCAGCGCGACGAGCTTGGGGTCGAGCACGCCCTCGGCCTGTGCGTCGCGGGCCAGCGCGACCCAGGAAGCGATCCACTTGGGATCCCATTGCGTGAGCGGGTCGAGCTCGCTGCCGAGCACGCCGTTGTCCCGCAGCGCCTTGTAGTGGGGGAAGAGATTCATTTGCATATCTGTCGAAGCTGTTGCGGTGATCAGATCACCGAGCCCCCGTTGGGGCTGATCACCTGGCCGACCAGGTAGTGCTCGTCGCTCGCAAGGTGCAGCACCGTCGCGGCATACTCTTCGACCGTGCCGAAGCGCCCCGAGGGGCAGCCCTGCCAGAGCCGGTTGCGGCCGGCATCGCCGATCTGCTCCAGGTATTGGTTGAAGGCGGGCGTCGCGACGCCGCCCGGCGCCATCGCGTTGACGAAGATGTTGGCGCCGGCCACTTCCATGGCCACCGACCGGGTGAACGCGATCACCGCGCCCTTGGTGGCGCTGTAGTGCGGGCTGTGCGCGCTCTTCGACGAGATGCCGGCGATCGACGCGACGTTGACGATGCGCCCGAAGCGCTGCGGCTGCATCAGCTTCAGCGCTTCGCGCGTGCAATAGAAGACACCGTGCACATTGACGCCCCAGTAGCGCAGCCATTCGTCGTCGCTGATTTCACTGGTGAACCCCAGCGAGTCGCGCGCCACCGGCGTTTGCATGTACTCGTAGAGCTGGTTGCGGCGCCCGGTGTCGATTGGCCTGTTGGGCGTCAGCGCGGCGTTGTTGACGAGCGCGTGCACCGTGCCGAAGCGCGCCACGGCGGCCGCGAACATGGCGCTGACCTCGGCGCTGGACGAGACATCGCAGTGCAGTGCCAGGCAGGCGCCGCCCGCGGCTTCCACCGCTTCGCGGGCCTCGTGCAGCGATGTCTGGTTCACGTCGCAGATCACGACGTCTGCGCCTTCGCGCGCCAACGTGACGGCGATCGCCTTGCCCAGGCCCGGCCCGACGCCGGTCACGAGCGCAACTTTGTCTTTCATTCGCATGGCAGTACCACTGTTGCTGAGGTGAGGCCGGCCCTCGTGCGCGTGGCTGGCGAGGGCCGGTGGGTGATGCGGCAAGCGCGGGATCAGGCCGCTTGCGGCACGGGGAAGCCGCGCTGGCCCGGCTTGCGGTTGGGCACCATGCCGAGGTTGCGGATGGTCTCGTCGGCGCTGTCGTACCACTCGTCGATCTTGTAGATGCGGCGCGCATCCTTGCCATCGGCCACATCGCGGCCCAGTTCGCGCGCCAGGCGCACGGTCTGCTCGATCTGCTGCACCGAAGTCATGCGTTCGCCCTTGCGGCCCCACAGGTTGTCCTCGATGCCCACGCGCACGTGCAGGCCGAGCGCGATCGCCATGGCGTTCATGGGCAGCACGGCGCGCATGGCGCTCTCGATCGTCAGCACGGCACCGTCGGGCGTGCGGCGCACGAACTCGATCATGTCGGCCGGGTGCAGGCCGGCCGCGCCGCCGCCGATGGCGACATAGTTCAGGATCAGCGGACCACGGTACAGGCCCTTGCGGATCAGGCGCTCGACGGTTTCGAGCTGCGCCACGTGGCCGAGCATGAAATGGGGCTGGATGCCCGCCTTCGTCAGCCGCTCCAGGTGCTCGAGGAAGAACGAGGGCTTCGAGTCGACCACCATTTCACTGTACGCCTTGACGTACTCGGGCTTCTCCAGGATGGTGCCCTTGACGTCGTCCTCGGTCAGCATCTCGCAGATGTTCATCTGGCTGGTGTTGATGGCGATGGTCACCTGGTCCGGCTTCGGGTTCAGATCGGCCAGCATGTGGCGGGTGTCATAGTCCAGCCATTCGGCTGCCTTGCCTTCGCCCTCCGGCGCGAAGGAGATCGAGCCCCCGACCTGCAGCACCATGTCGGGCACGGCTTCGCGCAGGCGGGCCAGCATCTCGTTGAACATCGAAAGGCGCTTCGAGCCCTTGCCGTCGGATTCACGCACATGCACGTGCAGCACGGTGGCGCCCGCGTTGTAGCAATCCACGGCCTTCTGGACCTGGGCATCCATGCTGACCGGGATGTCGTCGGAATCGGTGGGCAGCCATTGCGGGCCGTAGGGCGCCACCTGGATCACCAGTTTTTCCTGGTTTTCGGGAAGCAGGCTGTCGTCGAGAAAATGCATGGGTCGTCTCCTGGTTGGTCGGGAATATCAGCGCGGGGCGCATGGCGATATTCTGGACGGCATCGAGACCTTTTGTTTATCCTTGCGTCACTCCTTAATATACTGGTGTCACACTTGGTGGAAACCCTGAATTTATGAAGCCGGTCAACCGTTCCGTACCCATGGGCACCCTGGCGCGCGTGATCGAAGTCCTGCGGGAACTTGGCGTGGATCCCTGGCCGGTCCTGGGCCGCCATGGCGTAACCGCGGCGGCGCTGGAGGAGCCCATGGCACCGCTGGCGCTGGCGGTGTGCGCGCGTATCCTCGCGGACGCCAGCGATTCGGCTGCCTGCCCGCACCTCGGCGTGCTGGTGGGTGCCCGGGCGAACATGGAGAATGCCGGCCCCCTGCGGCTGCTGCTGCTGTCCTCGAAGACGGCGCGCGATGCCGTGGAGGGCATCCTGCGCTACGGCCGCATCTGGTACCGGGGCATCGATACGGCGCTCACCGTGCGTGAGGGTTACGCGGCATTCTCGGTCGAGATCGACGGCACCTTCGCTGGCCGCGAGGAATTGCTGACGGCCTACCTGGCGGCCAACCTCCAGTTGTTCCGCCTGCTGCTCGGCAAGATGTGGACGCCCGCGGCGGTTCACCTGTCCCGGCCGCTCCCTGCCGGGCTGGGGCCGTACGCCTCGCACTTCGGTCCCCATGTCCTGTTTGGCCAGCCGCGCGACGAATTCACCTTCGCCTCGGCCACCCTCGACCAGCGCTGCGGCGTGGCCGACGAGGCGCTCGAATCGTCGGTGGTCCGCTACCTCAGCGAGCTGGAATCCCATGTCATGCCTGATTTTCTCGGCCAGGTCCGCCATGCGCTGCGCGACCTGATGCTGCTGGGAGAGTGCACCGCGACCCGGCTGGCTTCGCTGTTTGCCGTGCACCGCTTTACCCTGCATCGTCACTTGCAGGATCACGGCACGTCTTTCGCCGTGTTGCTCGACGAAGAACGCCGCGCGCTTGCGCGGCGCTTGCTGGCCAATACGGATCTGCCCGCGGGCGATATCGCCCAGGCCCTGGGTTTCAAGACGCAGGCGGGATTCAACAAGGCCTTCCAGCGTTGGGAAGGCGTGCCTCCCGGGGCGCTGCGCACCGAGCGCCGCCGGCGGCCCCGCCTCACCGTCCACCGCGCATAGCGCCGGGGCGCGCCGCTCCCATCTTGCGACATTACCGATTGCTCATGTATCTGAGGTATTAATTCATTAGTGTTCCGGGCCTGAGCGTGGGCAGAATTCACCGGCACACACGCCTCCGATAGCCAGACACTCATAGAAACGGCGTGTGCTTCCCAGGAGACAACATGAAGCAGAAATGGGCAGGCCGCGCCGGCCTTGCATTGAGCATCACGGCACTGACGGCTGCAGCACTGGTTGCGGGTTCCGCCCTGGCCCAGGACAAATGGCCGTCGCGGCCGATCCGCCTGGTCGTTCCCAGCCCTGGCGGCAGCGGGCCGGACGTGCTGGCCCGCGTTTTCGCCGAGCAGATTTCGCAAGCGCTGAAGCAGCCCGTGGTGGTGGACAACAAGCCCGGCGCCAACGGACAACTTTCGGTGGATACCGTGGTCCGCGCGCAGCCCGACGGCTATACCGTCCTGTTCGCCAGCGCGTCCGCCACGGTGATGAACCAGGCCATCCAGCCGAAGCTGCCCTACGACATCGTGAAAGACCTGGTTCCCGTTGCGCAGATTGGCGCGGGCGGGGTATTGCTGGTCGTCACGCCCGATTTTCCGGCGAAGAACGTCAAGGAGTTCGTCGCCACCGTCAAGGCCAGTCCGGGCAAGTATGACTACGGCAGCTGGGGCGTCGGCTCGGGCGGCCACCTCGCCATGGCGCAACTCCGCACGCTGGCGGGGCTGGAGCTGACCCACGTGCCGTACAAAGGCGTGCCGCCGATCATGACGGACCTGCAGGGCGGGGTGCTGAAGGTCGCCTTCGTCGACATCACCACCTCGGTACCCCTGGTCAAGAGCGGCAAGATCCGCGCGCTGGGCATCACCGGAAAGCACCGCGCGCCGGCCTACCCCGATGTGCCCACGATGGCCGAGCAGGGCTTTCCGATGCGCAACGAAGGCTGGTATGGTGTGTTCGTCCCCAAAGGCACGCCGCGCGATATCGTCGCCGCGCTGAATACGGAGATCAACAAGGCCTTGCGCTCGCCGACGCTGGCCGCGCGCTTCCAGCAGCTCAACATGATGGCGGATCCGCCGCTGACCAGCCCCGACGAGTTTGCGCGCACGGTCAGGAATGACTACGCCACCTGGGCGGACGTCGTGAAGGCCAACGGCATCAAGCCGGAGTAGCCGCGCCGCTCAGCCCGCCACGGCAAGCTCCGCGCAATGCTGGAAGGCCTCGATGGCGGGCGAGGGCGCCTGCCCTAGCAGGGTGAAGGTCGAGATCGACAGCAGCACGCCTGGAATCTCGAGCGGCAGGATGCGGGCAAGCCCGCGCTCTTCATAGGTTCGCGCCAGGCGTCCCGTCACTACCGCCACCGCCTGTATTTCTTCGAGCAGCCCCAGCACCAGCCCGGCCGATACGGATTCGACATGGTGCGGCGGGCTCTCGACCTTCATGCGCCTGAGCGCGGCGTCCAGGCTCTGCCGCAGCCTTGCGGTGCGCGGCGGCAGCACCCACGGGAAATCGGCCAGGTCGCGCCAGCCCACGTCCGCACGCGTGGCGAGCGGATGGCCGGGGCCCACCACGACGCGCATGACCTCTTCGTAGAGATGGTGCTGGCCGACGTCCTGCGGCGTGGCCCTTTCCGACAGCGCGCCGAGCACCACGTCGAGCCGGCCGGTGCGCAACTGCCCCATCAGGATATCCATCGGCGCCTCGTACACCGCGATGTTCAAGGTCGGCATGCGCGCCTTGGCCAGCGCCACGATGCGCGGCGCGGCGCGAGCGACAGCGTGGTGCCCGGCATCGTACCCACGGCGATCGTGGCGGAAGCCCCCTGGCCCAGCGCCAGGAGTTCATCGCCGGCCCGGTCCAGTTCGTCGAGGATCGACTGCGCGTAGCGGACAAAGCACAGGCCATGCGGCGTGGGCTCGATGCCGCGCGGCCGGCGCACGAACAAGGCATAGCCGAGGCCGTCCTCGATTTCCGCCAGCGCCTTCGAGACGGCCGGCTGCGTGATGTTCATCGCATGCGCCACCCGCCCGACCTGCCGGTATTCCTCCAGCGCTATTACCAGACGGAGATGGCGCAACTTCAACCCAGTGCGTAAGAAACTAATGGCATCCATCGGTGCAGACCCTTAAAACTCTGGTGAGTATTTGAATTTTCGCCGCATGAGAGGACGGTTCACATATCGGATATTACCTTTTGGTTTTGTCGTGAGCATCATTTTTCATTAGCCATCCGGTGCGTCTCTTCGCACAATGTATTCAACGGCCGGCGCCTGGCAACGGCCACTAAAACAAGGAGACGAAGATGCAAGCTGTGCATGAGATTGCTACGCCGAAGCCCGTCGAGACGCCGGCCAGCTGGACGGCGGCGGAGATGGCTTCGAGAGAGTCCGAATGGGTGATGTGGCTGAGCCAGGACGATGTCGCGCAGCTGGATGCCGCACTGGGCCATGCCAAGGGGCTGGGGCTGGCAGTGCCCGCCATCACCAGGGAAACCTTTCCGCTCGGCAGCCTCGCCACGAAGCTCGCCGACCTGCGCCAGCGCCTGGAGCGTGGCATGGGCGTCGTGCTGCTGCGCGGCCTGCCGATGGAGCGCTACTCGAAGATGGATGCCGGCGCGATCTATTGGGGCATCGGCATGCACATGGGGCGCGCCGTGGCGCAAAACGCCTTCGGCGACGTGCTTGGGCATGTCTGGGATCTTGGCAAGAACCCCAAGGACGACATGACCG